>CAYREN010000711.1:0-2278 GCA_964423255.1 uncultured Roseivirgaceae bacterium
CCAAAACTCCATAAACAAACATTGATAAGTTGGTACAAAAAAAACAGACCTAAAGGTTTTGGTGTCAAAAATCAACTTCCATCAAAGGGTAAAGTGTATTTGTTTTGCGATGAATTTACCAATTACAATGACGTGCCGGTTGGTATTGCGGCTATAAAATTATTAACCAAACTGGGTTTTGAAGTTGAAATTCCAAAGCATGAAGAAAGTGGAAGGACCTTTCTGTCGAAAGGTTTGTTGAGAAAAGCAAAAAAACTCGCCTTCAAAAATATAGAATTGTTGTCAGGTTTAATTTCTGATAAAACTCCATTAATTGGTCTGGAGCCATCAACGATTTTATCATTCAGGGATGAATATCTCAATTTTACTATTGACACTTCATTGGAGAAGCAGGCACGACATCTATCGGAAAATACCTGGATGATTGATGAGTTTTTGAGCCAATTATTTGAGGAGGGTTCCATTGATGATTCTCTATTTGCAAATGAAGAAAAGTTAATAAAACTCCATGGGCATTGTCACCAAAAATCTATTGCTTCAGTCGTTCCCACAAAAAAGATGCTTTCTTTTCCAAAGAATTTCAAGGTGGAAAACATTCCTTCCGGTTGCTGTGGCATGGCCGGATCTTTTGGCTACGAAAAGGAACATTACGATATATCCATGCAAATTGGTGAATTGGTATTATTTCCAACAGTGAGAAAACAAGAAGATAATGTAGTCATTGCCGCACCGGGAACTAGCTGTCGGCATCAGATTAAGGATGGGACAGGAAGAATCTCACAACATCCAGTGGAGATTTTGTGGGAGGCGGTATTGAAATGATTAAGTGCTTTCATGGTAGATTTCATAATATTTCAGATTACCAAAGTACTTTCCTGCAAGGTTATTTTTACATATTCAAAAATTAAATGATTAATAAAAAAGAAATATTTAATTCCCATTTTCCCGATGCTCATTTTTTTGATGAGACCAATCTGGATGGTCTGCCAGGGTTTTTAAAAAATAAAGGTTGGATAGTTGAAGATGAGCAACTGGTTTCTATCGAAAAGCCGGGCGAAGGAAATATGAATTTTGTAAAAAGAATAATTACAAATAAAAGATCCTTTATCTTAAAGCAAAGCAGGCCTTGGGTAGAGAAATACCCTGAGATTGAAGCCCCCGTAGAACGATTGGAAGTGGAGGTATTGTACTATAAATCCATTGCCGATGACCAATATTTTTCCACTTATTCGCCACGTGTGCTCTTCCATGATCCGAAAAATCTCATCATTATTTTTGAGGACCTTGGCAAAGGAGCAGACTTTACTTTTACATACCACAAGTCTCAAAAAATTCAGCCATACCAATTGAATGGCCTAATAGAATATATTTCCCATCTTCATAATATGGATTGGAAAAATCATGTTTCAAATTTCCCATCAAACCTGACTTTGAGAAAGTTGAACCATGAACATATTTTCCATTATCCTTATTTATTGGAAAATGGATTTGACCTTGATTCAGTACAGCCGGGGCTACAGGATATTTCTTTGCTTGTAAAGCAGGATGAAAATCTAAAAGCAAGCATATCCGCATTGGGGCAAAAATATTTGACTACAGGTCCGGTGCTGATTCATGGAGATTATTACCCTGGCAGCTGGCTGAAAGTTGGCAATAAGGTAAAAGTAATTGATCCGGAATTTGCGTATTTTGGCTATGCAGAGTTTGATATCGCTGTGATGGTAGCACACTTATTAATGAGCAATATGGCTATTTCAGAAATCAAAAATGCCTTGTTTACATATACTAAAAGGACGGATTTTGATACTGGATTATTCTCAGGTTTTTGTGGTGTGGAAATTTTGCGAAGAATAATTGGTCTTGCACAGTTGCCATTAGATTTGAGTTTAGCAGAGAAATCTAAGTTGATAAAATTAGCCGTTGAATTTATAAAAAAGCCAAAAGAGCATAATTTATTATAACCTATGAAGTGGACTTTTATCATATCATTAAGCTTGTTGTTAGCTACCAATTGCAAAGAAAAAGGTGCAACAACTATGGTTGATGAAAATCAGTCAGTTCAAAAAGCAACAAACCCCAAAATTTCAAAAGAAGTGTACTATGATAAAGTACTGGGTTTATTGGTAGGTTCGGCGATAGGCGATGCAATGGGTGCTCCAACAGAGATGTGGAGCCGCAGAGATATACAGCTGGATTATGGATTTGTTGTTGATCTGGATTCCATGGTGCGTACGCCATCTGCCGAAGGTACCTGGAAAAATAATCTTCCTGCCGGTGG
>CAYREN010000712.1:0-2278 GCA_964423255.1 uncultured Roseivirgaceae bacterium
TTCCAGTTTTATCATGTGGTATAGTAGTTGACAGGCGTTGACCTGAAGGTTGCTTGTTAATCAAATTCAATGCCAGAATTTAACAATGAATATAACATTCATTATGTCAATACGTTACGACAGATAAATGGAGGGAAGGAAAATATTAATCAGAAATAAATCTGTTAAATATAACGGTAAGCATGAAATATAATGGTTGCATTTTGTTTATTTTGCATAACAAATGCTAAAATGACGGCAGCTCGATGGTCTTCCCAAGCGTAATAAATAATAATGTCAGTTAACACTACTTTTCGTCTTTGCGATCGAAGTGAAGCATTCTCTCTCATATGGAAAGATTGCGTGACTACAGCCTTTAGATTTACTGAGTTATTGACATACTCTACTGCTAACCGCCACTTTATCCAGATCAGGAGTTCGGGCGTCTTATCTCCAATTTTCTCATGCGCGAACGCAAAGTTTCGGGGTTCATATCCAGGATTCGAGCGGCGCCTTCGAGGCCTTCCACTCGCCAGTAGGTTTTTTTCAACACATTTATGATGTATTGCCGTTCGTAATCTGCCAGGGGCAGCAATGTTTCATCTTCTTCAAATCCTGGTTTTGAAAGCTGTTCAACCATCAATGAGGTACTTGAAGAAATGATAACCGCTCTTTCTATTACATTTTCCAATTCGCGTATATTGCCTGGCCATGAGTATGCTTGCAACTGTCTAATGGTCTTTTTGGATATTTTGTTAATATTTTTAGCCAGTTTTAGATTAAAGCGTTTCACGAAATGCTCTGCTAATAAAGGGATATCTGTAATCCGTTCCCGTAGGGGGGCAATAGTTACCGGATATACATTGAGGCGATAGTATAAATCTTTTCTGAAAAGTTTTTTACCAATTTGTTTTTCCAGATTTTCGTTGGTAGCAGTAATAATCCTGACGTCAACTTTTATTGTTTTTGGATTTCCTATTCTCTCAAACTCCCCTTCCTGCAGAACACGCAATAATTTAGCTTGGAGTTCAATGGGGAACTCACTTATCTCATCCAAAAACAGTGTTCCGCCATTCGCCAGCTCAAATCTGCCAATCTGCCTTTGGATGGCTCCGGTAAAAGCGCCTTTCTCGTGACCAAACAACTCACTTTCAATCAGGGTGGCAGGCAAGGAGGCACAATTCACTTTAATGTAGGGTTTATCTTCTCGCTTACTTTTATTATGGATTGCTGCTGCGAAAAGTTCTTTTCCGGTTCCTGTTTCACCCTCCAGCAACACGGTTGAGTCAGTTTGAGCAACCTGCTCGATTCGGTACAAACTGTGCATCAATGATTCACTTTCTCCAATAATGTTATCAAAATCGTGCAAACTCTTAATCTCTTCCCGCAAATAAACATTTTCAGAATGCAACTTATCTTTCAAATTTTGCAATTCGACAATTACCTGTTGCAGCTTTTTTTCGGTTTCCCTTAGTTTGCTGATATCAATGGCCATCCCTACCAAATACGCTTCACCGTTTATTGATGCATAATTGGCCGTATCAATCACAGGTATTTTTTCCCCTGACTTTGTCAGTATGTTTTGTTCTATGGATTGTTCTTCTTTGCTGTTAAATACATTACTTATAATTTCAACGTTTTTATCTCTGGTAATTTCTTCCAGGAAATCATACGCATCTTTTTTGTACAATTCATCTTTGGAATATCCCAAAATCAATTCTAAATTTTTGTTCCACATCACCAATTTGTTATGCCTATCAAAAACATAAGCAAATTCTGGCATGCTTTTCAGGATTGTGTTTTCCGCAAACATCTCTTTGGGCTGTTGTTTTTTTTGCTTACTCATTTATTCTGTAACTAATTCAATTTTCACACATCTATTTACTGTTAATATAGCTGTTTTGATGTGTAATCATTTGATTTAATCGATGATTATTGTTTTCCCTACCTTTCAGGTTTGCATATACGGTATTATGCTATGGCCTTGAAAATATCAATTTCATCAAAGATATTATAAAATTATACAGCAGGCTTCTCATCATTTAAAAATCTATTATTGTTATTATAATTATCAACTCCTTCAAATATAGTTTCAATAATCTTTACCAATTCCATGAGCAATCCCCGGAATTGAATGATCGCTCCTTTTGCATGGGCAAATAATGATCCTTTACTTTCATAATGTTTAATTTGGATTCGCCAGGTTAATATTTGGTATTTCAAATTCCTGTTCAATAACGAACGATATATTGTTTGAAAATGAACAATTACCTTTGGGATACTGACGACATATTTTTAT
>CAYREN010000713.1:0-2276 GCA_964423255.1 uncultured Roseivirgaceae bacterium
AGACTTCAGATTACTCTTGAAGAGTGTACAACAAATTGCATATTAAAATTGCTGGATATTCACTATTATTGCCAAATCATTCTAAATCGAAAAAAGACTTAATAACCATGACAAACAATATACTACGTTCAATAATCTTCCTCATTGTAATTTCCAGTTGTTCTACTGTTTCAAATCAAGCAACAAAGCCCAATCCGTCCACCGCAAAGTTAGATCGTGTATTGATCATTGCTTTGACCAATCAATATGACACCAGATCGATGTATGAAAAAGAGTTGTCATATAAACTTAGAGAAATGGGTTATCACATGTTCAGCAGCGTAAATGTTGACAAAAGCAATAAAGATTTGTTCACGAAAGAAGAAATACTTGAGCTGATAAAAGAAAAAAATATTGGAGGTGTCGTTACCATGAGTTTAAAAGATGTTTCATCAAAAGAGCGTTATACCCAGTCAACAAGATTTATGGCCGACAGTCAACACAACTACTTTTTCAACTATATAGATTCATATTATGGTGTTTATAATTGGTCGTATCAACAAGAGAAAACTGTAGTTGTAGAAACCACCCTTTTTGATGCTGATGATAAAACAATGATATTTCAAATTGACTCTACTATCAAAAATGCTGAAAGTGATGAAGAGCGAGCAGATGCGTTGACAAAGAGCATTGCCAAGTCTTTGAGTAAAAGTGGACTCCTGAAAAAGAAAGCAAATTAAATATTTTTCCTAAAACTATTAATGGTGCTATCATTATGTAACACTTCGTGAAATTGTAAATTATAAATTGTTCATTATAAATTAAACAGCTGAATGCCAGCCCATTAACATCAAGCCTAATTGCCTGGTAATTAACTAACAATCAGATAGATACAAAAAAAACACCGAGCCATTGATTATGGAGAAATTAGCTATTATCATAAAGGGACTTTTTCTGGTTGCACTCAACCTACTCATCAGCAATTCCTCTTATTCGCAAGATACTATCACCTACCATATTTCGTTTCCCAATGCTGTTCATCATGAAGTTGAAATTGCCATACGAATAGATAACAATTCATCAGATAATTTGACAGCAGTAATGAGCAATGCATCTCCCGGGAGGTATGCTGCACATAATTTTGGTAAGAATGTTTACAATTTAAAAGCCTATAATGATGACAATTCCAAAGTCGAAATTCAACGAGTCAAATCAAATATTTGGAAATTATCAAAAATTACCAATACCATTAATATAAAATATACGCTTTATGCCAATCACCCTGATGGAACTTATGCAGGAATAGATAGCGAATTTGCGCATCTCAATATGCCGGCGACCTTGCTTTGGATCAAAGAGTTTGAAAATAATCCTGTCAAAATAATATTTCACTTACCTGTAAGTAAATCATGGAAAATCGCCACCCAGTTAGAATTACTGGATAGCATCAATAATATTTATGCTGCGCCCAACTTGCAATACCTGATGGATAGCCCATGTATAATTTCTGATTTTAGGGTAAAGAAATTTGATATTTCAGGTGAAGAAAATCAAATCGTCCGCATGGCAATTAATTCTGTGGCAAGTGAATCAGAGATGGACATTTTTGTAGAAATGACTTCAAAAGTTGTGAATGAGCAAAAAGCGATTTTTGGTGATTTCCCATCTTTTAATGATGGTACTTACACATTTCTGTGCAGCTTTGGCCCTGGATTTTATCGTGACGCAATGGAGCATAGAAATTCTACAATACTGACATCGAGTAAAAATTTATCCGGTAATCTCAATCGTTTTATAGATCTCGTTTCACATGAATTTTTTCATGCATGGAATATGGAAAGAATAAGACCCGCTTCATTGGAACCATTTGATTTTACCCGGCCAAATGTGAGCAGCGAGCTGTGGTTTGGGGAAGGATTTACCAATTACTATGGTGGGCTTACACTTTGTAGAACAGGAATTCTTCCTAAAGATAATTACATAAATTCTTTAAGTAGAACGGTAAATAACCTGATCAATGCTCCAGGCAGAAAATTTGGATCTCCTGTACACATGAGTGAATTGGCAATTTATGCCGATCGCGGAGCTGCCAACGATGAAGTAAATTTTGCTAATACATTTTTTTCTTATTATCCGTATGGAGAAGCAACAGCACTTGCACTTGATCTTACGCTTCGTACAGTATTTAAGAGTGTTTCTTTGGATGATCTTATGGCTGCCATGTGGAGAAAATTTGGAAAGAATGAAGTTCCATATACAAACTTAGATGTACAAAATGTATTGGCCGGAATTTGTGG
>CAYREN010000714.1:0-2262 GCA_964423255.1 uncultured Roseivirgaceae bacterium
TCTTTCAAATATTCATCTTTCAACTGTATATAATGTTGACAGGAATATTCCAAAAATTCTTTTTCTGTATCTTTCAAGGGTCTAATCTGTCTGGCAGGAACGCCCACATATAAATAGCCACTTTCCAGTTTTTTTCCTGGAGGCACCAGAGCGCCAGCGCCTAACATCACATAATCTTCCAGTACCGCGTCATCCAGAATGATGGCTCCAATTCCAATCAAACAATAATCACCGACTGTACAGGCGTGTACAACTGCACGGTGCCCAATAGTGACACCTTGTCCAATGTTTAAGGGATGCCCTTCGGAAGAATTATCTGCTGCATGAGACACATGTAAAACAGAACCATCCTGTACATTAGTACCCTCTCCAATACAAATACTCTCTACATCACCTCTTATCACTGTTGTTGGCCAGATAGAAACATCATCTCCAATGGTCACATCGCCAATAACGACAGCACTGTCATCTATATAAACTTTATTCCCAACTACTGGGTGAATTTTATTAAATTGTCTAAGCATCACAATCTCTCCTTATATTTACTATAATGATAACAAATTATCTAATTAAAGAGGTTGATATGGCACTACTTGACGGCATTAAAAGACAATTCCGTTCGGTTATTGAATGGAAAAACCCACCCCAAGATGCCATTCTTGAACAATGGACAGAGAATGGTGATGAAATAAAAAACGCCTCCAAACTTATTGTAGGTCCGGGACAGGGCTGTATTTTTGTTTATGAAGGTAAAGTGCAATCAATTATTGAAGACGAATGCATGATAGACATCAAAACAGCCAATATCCCTTTTTGGACCACTATTAAGAAATTCATGCAGTTTTTTGATAGTGAGCATAAAGTAGGTATTTATTTCTATAAGAAAAGCAAAATTCTGGATCAGAAATGGGGCACCACCTCCGTTATAAAATATGACGATCCCAAATACAATTTTCCTGTCGGTTTAAAAGCCTATGGAAATTATAGTTATCGAATATACGATGTCAGAGAATTCTTTATTAACGTAGTGGGTAGTCATGGTGCTTTTTATGCAGATGATTTTAGAACGGTCATGTCCGCACGTATTATTCATCCCATTTCTGATTACTTGGCTGAAAGCAAATATAGTTATGCCGAAATTGATGCCAACAGAGAAGAAATAGCACGCGGTATATCTATTAAACTATCTATCGCATTTCGTAAGCTTGGTTTTGATATTACCGACTTTAGAATTGAAGGTACGGACTTTGATGAAGAAACCCAAAAACGTATTAACCGAATTTCTGATGTAACTGCAGATGTACATGCAGCCAAAGTAGCAGGTCTTGATTATGCAAAATTGCAACACTTGGAGGCAATGCGCGAAGCAGCACGAAATGAAGGCGGTGGTGCAGGAATTGGCATGGGCATGGGGGCAGGCATGGGCTTAGGACAAAGTATGGCACAAACAATGACTGAACAAACACCGCACGCCCCTCAAACTAATGATTTAATGGCTAAACTCGAACAATTAAAAAAAATGTATGAAGCTGATCTTATTAATGAACAGGAATACGCAAGCAAAAAACAGAAAATACTGGAACTGATGTAAAATGGCCAGATGTAAAAGCTGTTCAGCGCCTTTACCGGCAAATACCAATCGCTGCTCATTTTGCAATATTCGTAATGATGTGGATTTACATGGTAGACATACTTACTCCATGCACAGTGAACAATCTGACAGGATGTGTCCACATTGCGCAAAAAACATGCAAACCATCAAACTGGACTTAAAAGACTCTATTCATATAGAACGATGTAACAGCTGCTTTGGCTTATTTTTCGACCCAGGTGAAATTGAAACATTACTTGAAAGTTCTGTCTCCAATGTTTTTAATATCAACTTAGAACACATGGACAACATCAATCAAGACCGCTTTCAAAGCAATAAAAAAGTTAAATATGTAAAGTGTCCAGTTTGCCAAAAATTCATGAACAGGGTGAATTTTGGCAGTCGCAGCGGTGTCATTATTGACCAGTGTATTCCACATGGTATTTGGCTGGATAGTGGCGAGATTACACATTTAATGGAATGGAAAAAAGCCGGTGGTGAATTGCATAATGCCAAAGAAAAAGAAAGGGAAAAAATAGCCAAAAAGAAAAAAAAATCGTCGAAACAAATGCATTATTCTTCCTCTTCTACATATGACTCATCAATTTTCCAGCAACAACCCAAAAGTATAGAGTATGAATTATTTGAAACGGTAGCATCGTTGGTATATA
>CAYREN010000715.1:0-2261 GCA_964423255.1 uncultured Roseivirgaceae bacterium
CCGGATGCATCAAAAAATCATTCAATCCCCATAGCTTTCGACGAAGTCTTACAACGCAATGGCAAATAGCAAGCCCAGCTACTGAAAGAAAGAGCAATTTATCTGTCGGAATGTAATGTAGGAATGGCATACACTACAATTGAACCAAAGCCATGCTTCGCATCATTGTAGCTTAATTGTTGTAGTGCGTATTTTCTTTCATTTTATTTTGATTCAAAACTGATTTTAGCTTTGATAAGTGATCTTGTATCCCGAATTATCCACTCTCTAATCATTCTTTTTACAGTGTCTAATTGCTCCAAGAAATGATGAGCATCCAGAATTAGATTTAGTATTTCAGGTTTTCTTTTATCCAGATGATTTTTTGCACAAATCTCACGAATTGGCTGTAAATAATATTCACTCAATATATAAGGGTCTCTATTGTCGACATCAGCTAGTTGGTGCCATATAGCAATTTGACTCCAAATTGACTGTAGAAATAGATCATCTTCAAGTAAGATACCATCCACATCATTGGTTTGGGTGTGACGTTGAATTAATTTCTGGATTTTGTCGACCTTAACTGCAAAATTATCCTGATGTTCCTGATATTTAGAATTTAGATACTTCATTGTATCTTTTGTACTATTCTCTAAGGATTCAATCAACTTAATCGAATTACTGATTTTCAGGAATTTCTCTGCCTCATCTGCAAAAGTAGAATTAGTATTGTGTAGAAAGATTTTATATATGTCTTTCTGGTCAATCCCATGTAGATCATCAAATTGTAAATTCAGATCAAAATTGTAAACAAAGTTTTCAACACGCTTACGCTTAATGAGATTAATTAATTTTCCGTGGGTTTTTATTTGTTTGTTTATGGGTTCTATTTTAGAATTTATTATATGGAAGTAAAATTCTTTAATGTCTTCCAATCGATTTTTCTCTTTTAGGATTTTCTCATTTCGATGTTCGGTTATTCCTCTTTTAAAGATCCGAATTGCAATTAAACCACTGAGTATTGCTCCAAAAAGTGCCGAAATTGCAGACGAAATTAAGTTCATAAGATTGGAACTAGTATTAAAAAATTCTCCAGATTGAAATATTATATCCATAATTTATATGCACTACAACGTAGGATTATATGAAATTACACTTATCCCTACTGTATTTTCCCTCAATCTAATATGTTATTGTTTCTTTTCAAAGAACCTGGATGTTGAGAAATATACGCATTCTAATAAATGTGAAGGCGATCCATCATTCAATCAATAACCCTTACCCAAAGCCGCAGCCAAATCGTTAATCAAATCGTCAACATCTTCTATGCCCACGCTCAATCTGATGAGGGAATCTTTCAGACCAACTTTTTCTCTCTCTAATTTCGGAATAGCGGCGTGAGTCATGCTTGCCGGGTGGCCGCAAAGAGACTCTACTCCACCGAGAGATTCTGCCAGGGAGAAAAGTTGAAATTTTTCCAGCACGGCAAAAGCAGCATTCTGGCTATCTTCTTTCAGGGTAAAAGAAATCATACCTCCAAAATCTTTCATTTGATTTCTTGCTACCAAATGTCCTGAATGAGATTCAAAACCAGGCCAAAAAACCTTTTCTACTTTTGGATGCTCCAGTAAAAAACCAGCAATTTCTCTTCCATTTTCACAATGGCGATCCATACGGAGATGAAGTGTTTTTATTCCTCTAAGTACCAGAAAGCAATCATTTGGCCCGGGAATGGCACCGCATGAATTTTGTAGAAATGAAAGCTGCTCCATCAAATTATCGTCATTAACTACAACTGCTCCCATGATCACATCCGAATGTCCCCCGAGGTACTTGGTCACAGAATGCATCACGATATCTGCCCCCAAATCTATGGGCGTTTGTAAATATGGTGTGGCAAAAGTATTGTCAACTGCGAGTAAAATATTTTTCCTTTTAGCAACTTCAGAAACCATCATTATATCAATGATATTCATCATGGGGTTGGTAGGGGTTTCCAACCAAATCATCTTTGTTTTTTCATTGATGGCTTTCTCAAGATCAATCGAATTGTTCAAGGAAATAAACTTGAATTTAATACCAAAAGGTTCGAATACTTTTGTGAATATCCGGTAAGTGCCACCATACAAATCGTTGGTGCTGATGATTTCATCGCCGGGTTTGAACAGCTTTACAATCGCATCAATTGCAGCCATTCCGGAAGCAAAGCACAGTCCATACTTCGCATTTTCCAGGGCGGCAATATTCTTTTCCAAGGCATCTCTAGTAGGGTTTTGGGT
>CAYREN010000716.1:0-2255 GCA_964423255.1 uncultured Roseivirgaceae bacterium
GCCTGATCCAGGGAGATGATGGCAGCTTCTCTTTTGGCACGCGTTTTCTGGTTGAATCTGATATTAATTACCTTACTTTTGATTTTGATTTCGTCACGTCCGTTGATGTTACTGAAACGGGTTCCACCTCTATCGGTGACTACGTTGATATCCAGCTATATGATTACGAAGATTTTAGCGGGGGGCATGATTTGTTTTTTAGTATCGATAGTTTATCTGCGGAAGCAGTATTCGATGTTAGTTCGTTGGCTGGTCGTGAAATAGCATTGTTTCTTGACTTGCGTGATTTTAATGATGGTTTAAATTCGATTTTTACCATTGATAATATTTTGTTTTCCGCTAACCTGCCAACGGAGGGTTCGGGTGAAGGGAGTGTAAGTATACCTGAGCCAAATACAATTTTAATGTTTGGTGGTGCCCTGCTGTTGCTGTCTTTGTTTAATAGAAAACGTTTCATCCCAGTAAAAAATAATAACCAAAATTTGCGAAGTTATTAGCCTCCAGGAGGTTAATGCTGCGCGTTGGTTTATGTCGTCACAGAACTTCAGAGAGTGTTAATGTGGCGGTATCAATGTTTAAATGTCAATGTTTAAATATCAATGTTTAAATTTAGTGGTAGTGATATGAGTCAATATAAAAAAAACAGTTTTGTTGTTGGAGTGCTTCTCCTTTTTTTGGTCGCTGTATTTATTTGGTGGAATCCCGAGTCAAAACCTGAACAATATACCGTAGCTGAAGAGCCGTTATCTGGCTATACGGAAGCAGGAAAGCTGAAATATACAGTCAAAGTGCATAATGCAATTTCGAGACCCCTGCCAAAATCAGAAATTCGGTTATTTTTGCCGGTAAAAAGTTCTGAAAGCCAATGGGTCGGCAATATTTCTGCCAACCTGGAATACAAAATTCTAAAAGATGAAATTGGTAACCAGATTGCTTATTTTCGTTTCGAAGATCTTAAGCCAGGTGACGATCGTGATTTGAGTCTGGATATTGATGTACTTCGTTCGCTGGAGCCAGTCCAGTCATCATTGGTAAATGTTATTCCATATCTTTCTGATAGCACATATTTAAATATCAGACATACAGTGGTTGTGGAACTTGCGGCTATGTTAAAAGGGGAAGCCGTTGAGCAAACAGTGGCTAATACTCTGGCCTGGCTTTCAGAAAATATCAGACCGGAAGGCTTGGAAAAAAGTGACGAGTTAAAAGCGGAAGATAAACAGGCACCAACCATTGCAGTAAAACATTCATTAACAGAAGATATCCCCTTCGCATTCGAAGTATTGGATGAAAAGGTATATTCTGAGTTAGGGGTTATTTATGCGTTTACTGCTTTGGCTCGTGCAAACAGCGTGCCTGTTCGATTCGTTGTTGGATTAGACCCAAAAGAGCTTGAGTCAGGAGCCATGCTTTCATTCAATGATGTGGTTGGTCGTATTCAGTTTTTTGATTCAAAATACTGGCGATTTATTAATCTTGCAGAGAATAAAATTTCGACACCAGTGAATAACTTTCAGTCTATGCGCTATTTAACAGACTTGCCAGGGCCTGAGTTCCTGGAGCCTGCCCGGATGTTGTATGAAGTGGTAGGCATTGATCTTGTAAGAGGGTCAGAGAAAATAAGTGTCAAACAAGAAAAAATGTAGACTCAAAATAAAAAGAAAATCTGAAATACAGTATAGCAATCAAGGTCAATATGTTTAGTCAAAAATCAACGTTACAGTTTTGTGTTTTATTTATTGCCGTTATGTGGGCGGGTGGCACTTTAGCGACTATAAATCACTCTGGTACAATCTCGGTACATACCACCTGGTCGTCAGATGACGTGCATCTGGTTACGGAGGATGTGACTGTTTCGGCAGGTATTGTCTTGACCATTGAGCCTGGAGCAGTTGTTAAATTTAATGGCGGTCGGAGCCTGAATATATACGGTGCCCTTAATGCTGTGGGTACGGCAAGTAGTCGGATAATATTTACGTCATACCGTGATGATATCTATGGGGGTGACACTGATGGCAATGGCCAGAGTGTTGCAAGCCCGAATGATTGGGGGCAGCTTTATTTCGCGGATTCTGTAACTGAAGGGTTAACATCCGTTTCGAATATTGATGTGTTGTATTCCGGTGCCTCGGGTCAGAGTGTCTATATCTATCGCAATAATATCGAGGTTAGCGCGAGTGTTATTCAGTACAGTGGCAGTCGGGGTTTATTCATCTACGACGCCTCCCCGACGATTGATGGCAACACCATCAGTG
>CAYREN010000717.1:0-2238 GCA_964423255.1 uncultured Roseivirgaceae bacterium
TGTTATATGGCGTTAGTTTCGATTAAAGAGTCTTGTCAAAGTCTTTTCTAAATCATTACCTTTAATATTCTCGCCTATTATAATACCGTCTCTATCTATTAAATAGTTGTGAGGTATTCCAGACACTAAATAGGTGTATTTTGATATGTTCATTGTCTCATCCCAAGTAGATGGCCAAGTTATATTGTCCTTTATCATCGCTTTTACCCATCGTTTTCTGCTCCTGTCTTGACTGACAGAAAAGATTTCAAATCCTTGCTTGTTAAACCTGTTATAAAGTTGAACATAGTTTTTGTGTTCTTTCCGACAGGGGCCACAGCCGGATGCCCAAAAATCCAAGAGAACCACTTTGCCTTTAAATGCACTTAGAGCTATTTCTTTTCCGGTGGAATCTGGTAAGGAGAACTCGTAAGGACGATCTCCTATTTTTAATTTTCTATTTACGGATATATTTTCGATATAATTCTTGATCTGCTTTCCATGGGGGTTATTTTTTAGGCTATCCTCTAATAAATTATAAAAACCTATCGCATGAGATTTAGGCACCATTTCTGGTAACCATTTTGTAAACCAAGAGTAATTGTACACAGAGACAAAGGAACTGGGGTTATTGTGGCTATAATCCAAGCGATATTTATTACCCAGATAAACTTTTGAAACTGATTTCATTTGGTTGATTTTCTGTATGGCTTCAGCAGATTGAAGATTGGATAGGGAATCGATGATCCTTTGATAATCATTGAGTTTATCCCTAGTGTAGGCATTGCTTTTTTCGTTTTCATCCTGTCGGTAATAGCCGGTCACATCACAAAATTCAAAATTTCCTTTTTCACCATACAACGTCATTTTTTTGTTGTCAACCCAGATAAATGCGAACTCAAAGGACCGTGGGTTTATATCTATTGTCTCTGGTCGAATGCGGATAGATAGTAATGCAGGAGCGGAGAATTGCCCTTCAATTCTAAATCTGCCATCAACCATGTACAATACCTGCTCATTTTCCATATCAACCTCATGGTTGGGTTTGACAAAATTGAGTATTAATTTGACTTTACCATCATATCCTTTTACATAACCATCTAATACAAATTTATTTTGTGCAACTGAAGGTTTGTAGAAAAAGAACAGGAATATGAATACGAAAAAAAATGTTGTCTGTTTCATGATGTTTAATTTAGATAGCGTACCCATACCATATAACGCATGCTATTTGACTTAGCGCACTTATACATATATTATATCATTGCTAAGTTATCAATTATTAAATGAATTCTATGTTTAGTTTTTAATGTCTCAGAGTTTCATCTGGGGCAAGTAGTTTGTTTGGAATACTACTGAAAATTATCCGCTATCGCAGGTTCTCCGAACCTGCGACTAAAATGATTATCAGGACGCTGTCCGTACCCGGGATCAAAGCATTTTATTGCTCCCTCAGCTCTTGCTAGTGGCTTAAGATTTCGGGCTATCGATAAAACAGGAATTAATCCCAGGTCACAGATTTGCCCTCGATCGTCCACGCACCTGTTGCGGGGCCTGTCAGCAAATTTCACAAACCCAAATAGCACAAACAATCCAGCAAAAAGCAACAGCCTTGTTCTTCGTGCTCATGGATATTTAAGGCTTTTTCTCTCGAAGATATTCTTGCAGATAGCTGACAGATCCTAAAACACCTGCCAGCAAGTGAGGCGGGAGTTCAGCATGACTGTGACAGGTCGGCAATACCGTCACTCGATAATCCCCAGACTTGTTCTGGGGTCTGCCTGCTCATAGCCACAAACCCAAATAGCTCAGACCAATCTAGCAAAAAGGAACAGCCTGATTCTTCGTTCTCATGGATAAGTTAGGCTTTTTCTTCTTGTAGAGTTCCTTGCAGATAGCTGACAGATGCCGGAATAAACCTACCGGCCAGGCAAGTCCGGCAATCCCCGCACTTACCTACCCCAAATTTTTATTTTAGGGGCGGGGTCGGGGTCTTATGTGAGAGGCCCGCCAGACGGCCATACCTATGCTTAACATTATTAGTATATTTGAACTATGTCCATAGAAGGAACAATAGAATTTTAGTCCTAAATGGAATAGTCCATTTTCCCAATACTGGGATATTATATATAATGGTTTCATGGATAATTTGAAGCCAAATGTTTTTTTGAAACCTGATCATAAAATTATAATGATGAAATTTTTACAATTAGTTGCCCTGATGGCCCTGCTATTTTCCTGCAATAATCAACATGATTC
>CAYREN010000718.1:0-2236 GCA_964423255.1 uncultured Roseivirgaceae bacterium
CTTGGTTGTGTAGGAACTATTACAGACGGAAGCGTCAGGGATCTCGATGAAATGAATAATGCCGGATTTAAAGCACTTGCCAAACGATTGTCTGTTGGACACGCCTATGGCATACCTATAAAGTGGAATTGTGAAGTTGAAGTATTTGGAACAAGCATTAAACCAGGCCAGTTAATTCATGCAGACCAACATGGATTTTTAGCAATCCCCAAAGAAGATGAGGAAGTTTTGTTAGATGCTTCTCGTTTTATGGATACCAATGAATGCCAGACATTGATACCTGCTGCTAGAAATTCTACCGGCAATGCTATTGAAAAAATCTTAAGAGAACTTGATGAAGCCACAATCCAGTTCAAGCAGGCAACTAAAGAGAAGTTTGACAAAAATGGTGAATAATAAACTTTCAAAAAATTGCATATAATTTTAGGTATAATAGAACCTGAAATTTATAACTGCATCAATTGTTGAGGTTAAAGAATCACTTGTTAGGGTCACTTAACTCATATTTCTTCCGATTTCTTAGAGTTAATTTGTCTTTTTTCAGAAGATACTTTTTTGAAATTATAAAAAATTATATGTGTAAAGCCCTATTGTCTGTAGCTGCCAGACAAGCCTCTTTAAATGATTCAGTAAATGTTGGATGTGCATGCGACATTCTGGTGATGTCTTCAGCTGAAGCACGGTATTCCATGGCGACCACAGCCTCGGCAATCATATCTGCTGCGCGAGGGCCAATCATGTGAACGCCTAAAATCTCATCAGTCTCTCTATGAGCCAGCACTTTTATTAATCCATCAATATCCATACTTGCTCTTGCCCTACCCGATGCTTTGAACGGAAACGAACCCGTTTTATATGGGATGCCCTTTTCTTTCAATTGTTCCTCTGTGTAACCCACAGCTGCAACTTCTGGCCAGGTATAAACTACTCCCGGAATCAAAAGGTAATTGATATGTGGTTTTTGTCCAGCAAGTGTTTCGGCGACAAATACACCTTCCTCTTCTGCTTTATGCGCAAGCATTGCCCCCTTTACTACATCACCAATCGCATAAATATTATCTACTGCAGTTTTGAGATGATCATCAACTTCAATCTGGCCTTGCTTATTTGTATTCAATCCAACATGTTCTAATCCCAGTCCTTCTGTGTTGGGTTTTCTCCCAATGGATACCAGGCAATAATCACCATTCAGTTCCACAGATTCGCCTTTACTATTTTCGGCTGTTACTTTCACATTGGCATCTTTTGTTTTGACAGCAGTTACTTTGTGTTTTAAATAAAAGTCGAAATCACTTTTTTTCAGTACCTTTTGCAATTCCTTGCCCATCGTTTTATCCATGGTCGGAATCAAACTGTCCATAAATTCCACTACTGAAACTTTAGCACCAAGCCGGGCGTAAACAGAACCTAATTCAACACCAATGACTCCACCACCAATTACAATCAAATGCTTTGGTACTTTTGTCAATTCCAAAGCTTCCGTACTGGTGATGATGTGTTTTTTGTCCAGTTTAATGAATGGTAGATTAGCTACTTTCGACCCCGTTGCGATAATAACTTTACCAGTTTCTATTTTATGTTCTTTTTCATCTCCCTTAACGGAAATGGTGTTTTTATCAATAAATGAACCCAAGCCATGAAATACATCTATTTTATTTTTCTTCATTAAATAATCAATGCCACCTACAGTCTGCTGCACCACGTCACTTTTACGTTTGATCATTTGCTTTAGATTGACCTTGAGGTTTGAAAGATCAATCCCATGCTCTTTGAAATGATTTTTAGCATTATAATAATGTTCTGAAGAATCCAACAAAGCTTTGGAAGGGATGCAGCCCACATTGAGACAGGTGCCACCAAGGGTGTTGTATTTTTCGACAATGGCCGTTTTCATGCCGAGTTGAGCACAACGGATCGCCGCCACATAGCCACCCGGCCCGGATCCAATTACTGTTACATCGTATTTCATTTTAACATATAATGATTAAATTATAAATGATAGAATGCTTTAATTTTGTGAATAGATATGTTCTTTTATTAAATTCTATCATTCACTCATTTTCACATTAATATCTTTACACTCCCAAAAGCAAACGTGTTGGATCTTCCAATAGTTCTTTCACACGTACCAGAAAACTAACTGATTCTTTTCCATCGATAATCCTGTGATCATAGGAAAGTGCAATGTACATCATTGGCCTAATGACCACTTCTCCATTTTCAGCTACAGGACGCT
>CAYREN010000719.1:0-2228 GCA_964423255.1 uncultured Roseivirgaceae bacterium
AGATATAACTATTTCTTTAAATTAGTTCGCTTTATTAGCGTTCTTTACACTAGGCTGATCGTTGAGTTTCTGTCCCCGGAAGAGCTTGTATTTTCACAGACCAATAAATTTACGCCTCCTCCTCCGGAACGATCCTATGAAGGATATGCTTATCCTAATCAGTGGCATTTGACTGTCTCTACAAAAAAGAAAAGTAAGGCAACTACATTTATTGTAAAAATGAAGGTAAGGGAAATAATCAAATAATCGAATCCCTCAATTTTGATCTAAATTAAAAAAGCATGTATAAAAATATAATAGTAATCATAGTTGTATTTTTAATTTCACTAAAATGCACAAGCCCATCTTTTGAATTGAAAGGAATTGTTCGGGATGGATTCGATGGTAGCCCTTTGAACAGTGTAAAAGTAGTTTTAAAAGGCACGAATTTTTCAATAAAGACAGCTCAAGATGGGAGCTTTTCTTTGAAAATTCCTTTTTCTTCGACTCCCGGTGTTTTCATTGAAAATTATAATTCAGTTTCTTTTCTGAAAAAAAGTGAAAAGGGTTCAGATATATTTTTATTCGCAGACAAAAATGGGTATCAGCGATTGGAATATAAGATTTCATCCGGAATTACTAGTTTGACATTAAATATTTTACCCAATCCTGTAGCATTTCAAGCGAGCGATTACAAGAGCGACCACATTCCCAATACGAGCCAACTGACCAACGATGTGAAGTGGGAAGATATTATTGATGGGGTTCGGTTATTTTATGAAAAACGGGTAGAGACCTAAAAGCTTGAAAGAGCAAGGTATTGGAATCGTGATTTATCTTCACAGGAAGCCTATACAAATTCAGTTGAACCTAATCGAACTAAATTCCGATCTATTCTTGGTGCTGTTGACGAAAGAGAACCTGTGAAATTGGAGAGGTTAAACAAAGCCGGTGAAACGGATAAATATACTATTCATGAAGTGCGGTGGTCCGTGCTTAAAAAAGTAAACCCACGTTCGGCTTTGCAGAATTCGCCGGAATTGGATGTGCCAGGACAGATATTTGGAGAAGGATTGTTGCTGGAACCCAAGGAGACATCACGAGGTTATGTAATTGCACTACCCGATGCTGATCAAACGCGGAAGATTTAGTGGGATTAAATTCAACAATAGAAAGTGAGACTCAGTTTGCGCGCCGATTGGTGGAGAATGGCTTTACCGTGGTTGTCCCTGTTGTGATTGACTGCAACAATCGCTGGTCGCGGGGCACAAACCGTCCATCCAGAACATGGATTTACTCCCAGTCGCATGAAATGGGACGTTCTGTCGGAGGCTATGAGGTACAGAAGATGGAGGCAATAGTAGATTGGTTTGTGGAACAGGGCGGCGCCAATGCGAAAATTGGCGTAGCTGGTTACGGAGAAGGCGGTCTTTTGGCTTTTTATACGGCCGCATTGAATACAAGAGTTGATGCAACAATGGTCAGCGGGTATTTTGCCCCTAGAGAAAATATATGGAAGGAACCTATTTACCGAAATCTTTGGGAGTTCTTGAGGGAATTTGGTGATGCAGAATTGGCCAGCCTAGTTGCCCCCCGTTCACTTATTGTTGAATATAGCGTGGTGCCAGATTATCAGGGACCAACAGGCAATGGAAAAGAAATAGAACCTCCCGGAGAGCTGTGGACACATTCTTTTGTTGAAGTAGAATCAGAATTCAACAGAATATCATTATTAACAGGGGATAATCTTGGGGATCGGGTATTGGTGAGCAAAGATTCCGGAGATCCCATTTCTCTTGGCTCCGAAGAAGCAATGAGACAGTTTATGAGCATGCTGGGTCATTCCCAATCCATTACAATTTCTGATAACATTCCTACAGATATTCGCAATGATTTCGATCCAACAGCCCGCATGGGTCGAATGGTGGAACAGATGGTGGGGCATACCCAGCTTCTTTTGAGAGACAGCGAATATGTGAGAAAAGAGTTTGTTGCAGCACACACCGACCAGGAAGAGTTGCGTGATTATTTCAATGAAGAATTAATTGGCTGGCTGGATGATGACTTTCTGCCAATCAATGCCCGAACAAAAAAAGTTGAAGATCAGGAGGGATATACCTGTTTTGATGTATTGATAGATGTGCTGCCCGATGTTGAATTATGGGGTGTGCTGACAGTACCAAAAGGCATTGAATCAGGCGAAAAAAGACCTGTTGCCGTGTTGCAGCACGGCCGGGGAGGCAATCCAT
>CAYREN010000720.1:0-2219 GCA_964423255.1 uncultured Roseivirgaceae bacterium
GGCACATATCCTGAACTGGAAGCCCGGGGACTTCCTCCCACCGGAACATTTAATATGGGAGGGCCTGTGGTCACAAATGGCGGATTGATTTTTATTGGGGCTACGATGGACGAACGATTTCACGCCTATGATAAAAATACCGGAGAATTGCTGTGGGAATATCAGTTGGATGAGGGTGGATATGCTACCCCTGCAACTTATGAAGTGAAAGGGAAACAATTTGTAGTTATCGCTGGCGGCGGTGGAGGAAAGCCGGGAACCAAACCTGGTGACACATATTACTGTTTTGCATTACACTAATAATAAATAATTAATATTGAAAATTAAATAATAAGATAACCATGGAAAAACAGATCATACTTCATTCCCTGATGCAACACTTGATGTCATTACCATCACTAATTATTTTTGTATTAATTTTTGGGACTATCAAATCTGGAATAGCACAGGAGAAATTAAAGGTAGCTACATGCCAATTTCCAGTTTCTGGAGATGTGAAAAGTAATTCAAATTACATTAAAAAATTCATAATAGAAGCGGCTGATAATAAAACAGATATTATACACTTTTCAGAAGCGGCTCTTACCGGTTATCCACCAAAAGATAGACCTTCCTTTGATAATTTTGATTGGGAAAATTTGAGGAAAACGACCTATGAAATCATGTCGCTTGCCAAAGAGAAAAATATTTGGGTGATACTTGGATCCGCTCATTATTTAGACAGCATTGAAAAGCCAATGAATAGCCTGTACATAATATCAAATGAAGGTAAGATTGTTGGCCGTTATGACAAGTCAATGCTTACTGGTAGTGATGCGACTTTTTACTCTGCAGGTGATCACTTCGAAGTGATTGAAGTAAAAGGGTATAAACTGGGATTTTTAATATGTTATGATTCATGTTATCCTGAGATGTACAATGTCTACCGACATAAGGGAGTAAAGCTTATGTTTCATTCTTTTTATAATGCCCGTTATGAAAAGGAAACTATATTGGACCAAATTATCCCAGCTGAAATCCGTGTCCGCGCTTCTGATAATATCATGTGGGTAATTGCCAACAACTCATCGGGTCAATATTCATCTTGGCCAACTTGTATTGCCCGGCCTGATGGTTCTCTGGAAGCATTGGAAAGAGGGGTGCCAGGAATCTTGTACAGAGATTTCCCCGATGAGGAAGAAACAGATAAATTCAAAAGCTGGCTACATAACTATAAAATGATGAAACTACCGGATGACGAAGTTTATCAGGTATTTGGAACTCCTTCCAATCATCCAAGGGCAAAGGACAACACATCGGCACCATGACGATTTTAGATAAACTCTTTAAGCTACCTAATGTACTTGGCACAAGGTAGCTCAAAAAATAATTTTGGAAAAAATTGGTACTTGATTTACTTTCAAGCCATGTAGGTGTTTATAAACAAGTATCCCCTATTATGAAAGCGGAAATGGATATTGTCACTTAAAGAAAATATGGATAAGAAAAAATTTGATTTTAAATATATATCAGGAATATCAATGGTATCTGCCTTGGGTGGGTTGCTATTTGGCTACGATTGGGTAGTAATAGGAGGAGCGAAACCTTTTTATGAACTTTATTTTGATGTTGCCACAATTCCTCAATATCAAGGATGGGCCATAAGTAGTGCTCTTGTTGGTTGTATAGTAGGGGTTATTTTATCTGGCTTGCTTTCGGATAATTATGGCCGAAAAAAATTATTGCTTGTTGCAGCTGCGCTGTTTTTATTTTCTGCAATCGGAACTGGATATGCTTCAGATTTTACCGAATTTGTAATTTACAGAATAGTTGGTGGGGTGGGCATAGGTTTGGCATCTAATTTATCACCTGTTTACATTGCAGAGATTGCCCCGCATCATCTTCGTGGAAGATTTGTGGCTATAAATCAATTGACTATCGTAATTGGAATACTGCTTGCTCAAATTGTAAATTGGATGATTGCTGAACCAATGGGTGCTTCCGCAACTTCTACTGAAATTCTTAGATCATGGAACGGACAAACAGGTTGGAGATTTATGTTTTGGGCAGAGGTAGTGCCTGCTTCATTGTTTTTTATACTTATGTGGTTCGTCCCGGATAGTCCACGTTGGATGGTAGCGAAAAATAAACATGAAAAGGCTGTTTCTGTTTTGACTAAAATTGGCGGTGAGAGTTATGCAGTAGCAGTTGTGGAAGAAATACAAGTATCATTAAATAAA
>CAYREN010000721.1:0-2214 GCA_964423255.1 uncultured Roseivirgaceae bacterium
TTGTCATGCTGAAACACTTCGGCCCTGAAAATCCTGATTTGAAGTTGTAACCTATAGTTTAACTGTTAACTTTCTAACTAATTTTGGGAATGATATATCTGTGTAACCCATATTGTTTATTAACCTTAAATTATCGAAATTGGTTTAGTTAAAAAAATCATTAAATATTATGGATGATAATGAAATAATAGTTGATACACTTGACCTTCTTAGAGAATCAATAGAAGAATTAAATCTTACTATTAAAAAAACCTAAATGATCAACACATTTTGCTTCACTATCTAAATAATCTATAAGTTCATAAAGACTATCGAAATCACGTAATTGTTTAAATGTTGTCATGCTATATAAATTTTAGGATTAAAAGGTAAATACCGTTATTTTTAAAAAGAAAGCAGTTAATTAAAACCACCAAATAATGAATTTTGAACAGGCACAAAAAGAAAAAGTGAGTTAGGGAATGAAGTTGAAAAAGGGGAACATTTATTAGAAGTAATTATTGTTCCAGATGATCGTGATGATTATGAGTCATATATGAAGGATTTTAGACTTAATGAATTTGATGATTATGAAGCTAAGAATTACTCAAAAAACCAAAAGTATAAGGTAATAGGTGTTGAAGATGATTTATCCGGGATAAATTTATGGAAAGATTTAAGTGCTTGACTCAAATTAATCCATTAAAAAAATATTAATTTTCTTGTACCCATTTTTGAAAACAATCAAATCAACATCATGGTCCGCCTCAAATTCTTTCAATAAGTTATTAATATCATTTTCAAGTTTTATTTTGGTGTCTTTAATTTTTTCTAAATGATTTTTTAGATTGGTGTTTTTAATGATTTTAAGTAAACATAGATTAAAACCGGAGACAAGGCATTGAATATGAGTCTCAAGGGTTATCGAGAATTATATATGAGTCAATTAAAAAGAGTGTATTGCGGCAAACACAAGCAGGACATATTTATATCTTGGGAGAAATCCAAGGATGGATATTATGATAATATGGTTATTGATGCTTGTTGCTCTGAGTCTGAGCAAAGGATAAAAGAAAAATTAGATATTAAACCCTAACTTAATGGGTTACACAGATATATCATTCCCCTAATTTTAAATAAAATAACACTCCAATTATGAACAATTATCCCAAATTACATAATGCTACCTGGCCCGGTATCGTGGGGAAAGGACCCGATTCTGAGCCGCCTATTCCGTTTGATAAAATGCTTGAGATGACCGCCGCTGCTGAGGTAAACGGCGTCAAGTTTGATGGCGTGGATCTGGGTCTTCTTGATCCTCATGTTGACATCACCGGCACTGATGATGATTTCAAAAGAATAGCGGATAAGATCTCCGGCTATGGTTTAAATGTGGGAAGTTTGGTTGCTCCCATTTGGGGTGGTCCTGCCATGGGTAGTAAAGAGGACCGTAAAGTATTTGTTGACATGGTACGAAAGTCTTGTCAATTTGGAAAGATCATGCGCGAGCAGGGAATTCGTCCATCAGGCGTGGTTCGGATTGATTCCGCCTCGAGTGTGGAAAGTTGGGCAGGTGATCCGGTAAACAATTCAAAACTCATTGTGCAAACTTTTCAGGAAGCTTGTGACGTAGCTGCCGACTTTGGTGAGAACCTTGCAGCGGAGGGAGAGATTTGCTGGGGTGGCATGCATAGTTGGAAATCCATGGTAGAAACATTGGAAGCTGTCAATCGTCCAAACATCGGATTTCAAGCTGATATGGCCCATACTTTATTGTACCTGTTGGGATATAACAAACCTGAAGACCGTATTCTCCCAGATAATTTTGATTGGAATGACCGCGCAGCCTTAACGGAAGGATTAACAAAAGTAAGTAATGCGCTTCGTCCCTGGACCATAGATTTTCATGTTGCTCAAAACGATGGTACCGTGCATGGCACAGGATCACATGATAAAACCGGACGCCACTGCCAGGCAACGGATCCAAATGGAAAACTTGATGTCGCGAATGATGCAGGATTTTGGCTACGCGATGAAAATGGAGAACTTACCAAAACGATCAAACACATTTGTTGGGATGGATGCATGTTCGACAATTCGGTCATGACCCAACAGCAAACATGGAATGATATTTTAGCAGTGATGATACAAGTTAGGGAATCGCACGGCTGGGAGGAAGCTTAGGAAATTCGAATAATTTATATGTTCAATAAATGGTAAAAAGAATAAAATATG
>CAYREN010000722.1:0-2212 GCA_964423255.1 uncultured Roseivirgaceae bacterium
CGCTTCCTACAGCCAATATTATTCCATCTTTAATGGCAATAGCTTCTTGAATAGAAAAATCTTGGCCCATGGTAATGATTTTCCCACGTAGTAAAATTATATCTGCAATCTGATTTTGTGTATTACACTTCCAGAAAAATGTAGAACAAATAATCAAACAAAAATAAATTTGAATGTTGCTTAAACGAACCATTAGCATGGCATTTTTTTATATGCTGAGTACAAAATATTGATATTACTTTAATTAAGGCCGTTGTATGCAACAATTCATCATAATATTTAAATCAATGTTGCATTAATTAATCTTTTAAGGATTAATGTTTTTCAGTGCCTGGTTTTCCTCCCCCGGGAAATAATTATACTCTTCATTTAAAATAAAGGCTTTAATAGCTTCCTGGCTGGGCTTAGGATTGAAATCTCTGGTAGCATAATATTTGGTGTTGTCCCAAATAATATCCATACCCAAAACCCTAGGATCTTTAGTTTTTATTAAATATTCATTGAGTTGATTTGAAAGTCTTTGTTTAATCTCTTTGTAATTTTCTTTCAAAGCAATATTTTTCATTTGATCCGGATCAATTTTCAAATCGTATAATTCTTCCAAAGGACGCTTACTAAATGCTATATCAAATAACTTATCAACTCCAGGCTCCTTTTGATTTGCAAGGATGAAATTTTTAGTTGGTGAGGGGTAATGCAACATGTGCGCATCAACATCACCATATAGAGGTGGATCACCTGCTGGCCATCTGTTGGGCTCAAAATTCCTGATATAAAGATAGTCACTTGTGCGGATGGCTCTTCCGGGATATCCTACGCCGTTCAACCGACATAGCGCATGTCTTTCCCTGGCAGTAATCACAAAATTTCTATTCTTATCAATTTGTCCTGATTCTTTCGAATAAAGTATACTCGTTAAGCTTTTAGCTGTCATGGTTGACGGAATATCAATCTTGTTAATTTCCAAAAATGTAGGTGCCAAATCGTTTAAATTAATAAAATCATCAACTGTTCTTCCACTGGGAATGTGATCTTTCCAATAAAAAATCATTGGAATCCTTGATCCAAAGTCATACAGATTGGCCAGACCTCTTGGCATTTGCCAGCCATTGTCACCACAAATGACAATAATGGTATTATTCCATTGTCCAGTAGATTTAAGTGATTTTAAGATTTCTCCTACTTCATCATCAAACTTCTGTATTTCCAAATAGTAGTCCAAAATGTCACCACGTGTAATATCATTGTCGGGAAGATAAGCTGGAACAATTACATTATTTTTATCCATTCCTGAATCCTCTCCTGAATTTACATCATAAGGCCTGTGTGGATTTCTACTGCTAAACCAGTACGTCCAAGGTTTATTCTCTAGGTTGGAACTCAAAAATTCGTCAAATGATTGATATTGCTTTCCACCGTGATCAATCTCTCGGCCACTATCCTCATAGCTCCCGGGCCCCCACCCTTTTCCATTTATTCCTACAAAATATCCTGCATCTCGCAGCATATCAGTATAAATAGGAAACTTATTAGGCAAAATCCCATGAAGATTGGCACCTTCTTCCAATCTCCATATATCCTGACCTGTAAGCATTCCTGCGCGGGCGGGAGTACATGACGGTGAAGCACAATACGCATTAGTAAATTTAACTCCTTCTATAGCAATTTTATCAATGTTGGGGGTTTTTACTACAGGGTCACCATACACTCCCAGATGATTCCAGGAATGATTATCAGACATTAGCAATAATATATTGGGGCGATTTAATTCTCTTTCCTTATTTTTATTTTGACAAGAAAAAATTAATGCGAGAGTTAATAAATTAAATAAAATAACTCCAAATAATTGTTGATATCTAATTGTCTGTTTCATTTAAAATTCTATTGGTTATAATTGAAATGGTGCTATATATTATTTTTCATACAAGTACCAGATAACTCACAATGGCACTTACGTAAATAAAGCCTAAGATAAACATTGTCCATGCTATTTTGCTGTGCTTCAAAAGATTTAGCCAAAGGATGACACCGGTGATGGCAAATAAAATTAAGGCAATTCCGATGAGATCAAGCATCACTGCATAAATATTGTATTGCATGGGCCCTCCGTATCCACGCATTCGATGAAGGCCATTAATTTTTCCTGAAAGATTAAGTTGGGTTGATACTATCTCAACTTCATTTTTGTTTTTGAATACAGTAATCTTGTAAT
>CAYREN010000723.1:0-2210 GCA_964423255.1 uncultured Roseivirgaceae bacterium
GCATACGAAGTCTGGACGGATTAATTGCTGTTCAGAAAGCGGGTTGCAGCCGGTGTGGAGCAACAGCCACAATATCCATATTAGAAGAAGCAGAAAAAAGATTTGGAATATAATACAGTGAAATTATCAAAAAGTTTCAAAGAATTATTGAATTACGAATAATGAACATTTGAATGTTGAACTTAGAACTGAATGCCGAATGATATTTGGGAAGGGCTGACAAATGATTAACTATTATTCATGTATTTGCCCTGGCAAAAATTAAATGTTTGCGTACTCCAAACCCTTATGGGGAAATACCATAAACAGATTTTGATCCTACTTCTACTTTACGAAGTTAAGATAAGGACAGTAGGATTTGCATCCAACATCCTAACCTTCAAGGATTTTGTGGATAGGTCGTCTGCAATTTCTTAGGATGGTGCAGTTGGAAGTTGAATCCTTGAAGGTTTTTGCACATTAGAAAAACATAAAATCTAACTTCGTAAAGTAGAGTTACTTATAAATATATAATTCATGGAAATTCCTTTATTTTTCCAGTTAAGCCTATGAGATTATTATGAAATATCTTGCGAAATGAAAATGTTTTATCAACAAATCAGATTAATAAAAATAAGATTATGGATTGCGAACATAAACCCTCTGATTTCCACTAAATTCATTGACTTCATCTGCTAATTTACCAGGGAAAAATTCCGCCTGCATTCTTTCAGTATCCAGCAATTCAAAAAGAAAAACTCCTAAAGGCAACTGCTTATCAACATCTTCCAGGGAAATTAACTTAAAAGTTACACTATCAATTCGATTCAAATAACGGGTATTAATCATTTCATATTTAACCACTCCATAAGCGAGATCTACTTCTTCCGGTAAAGGACGGTTGTTCTTTACCCATGAACGGGAATAAGTGTAATCACTGAGTGAAAAACGGGCATAACCATCAAAAATTTCTATCCGGTCTCCGTATATGTGGTTATAGCCTATAGCAAAATGGTTTTTAAAATCTGCATACCCTGTGCTTTCGGGAGAAAACCAATTTCCGGCCAGGGTGCCTTTTACATCATAATCCACTTTTCCACCCCGGGGTTCCTGTTGCCTGATGGCCTTTGCAAGCAGTTCAGATTTCAGCGGATCTTTAAAATAATTGAATATACTAGAGGCATATTTTAAGTCGAAATTATATTGCTCAGGGTAGAGAAAGGCGTTTTTAATATCCAAATCATGTAAAGCTATATCCAAAGCAGAAAATGCAGATACATAAGCAATAACCTGACCTTTCTTAACATCAATATTTATAATCCGTGGTTGACCATCAACCAAAGTTCCGGTCTTTTCAATAATAAAATCCTCAAATGTTCCCACATGGCCAAGTTTCGTACTGATGGTAGTACTGTATTTAATTTCCGCCCAATTATCAGGTCCTGATTTCCCCAGGACTATGATTTGACCATCTGCCATAGCATAAATGGGTGTTGAAGGTTTGGGGACGCCAATTTCGATATGATGAAATCCTCCGTGATCCCGGGGAAACACACTCAATGACCCCATTGGCTCAAAAAAGATGACTCCAGCCAAATCAAGCGGAGGTGTGTCAAAATATATTTTTCCTTGCGGAAAATCGTAACCAGATCCCGGGGGCAATGTATCCTCCGGGGACAAAACATCTTCTTTGCAGCTTAGCACCAATCCAAAAAAAAGAAAAGAGGATATCAACAAATGGTAAGTTCCTGAAGTCCACCTCATTATTCCATGATTCATTTATTAATTAAATATAAGTATTTTCACACTTTTATTCTCTAAATGTTTGATAAAAAATAATATGTGCATTTTCAATAAACTTACAAATGGAGAATGCTCATTTTTTATTAAAAGAGAAGTTTGACTTATTGCTCCCTTATTTGGATGAGAAATCAAAACGTCTTTATCTATCTTCGGAGGCTATAAGTATTGGGAGAGGAGGCAAGAGCTTAATTTCTCGACTCACAAAAGTTTCAAGAGTGACTCTTACTTCTGGAGAAAAGGAATTACGTTTAGAACAGGCAAGTCAAGAAAAAAAAGGAGTCAGAAGAAAAGGAGGGGGTAGAAAAAAGCTATCTATTTGGATAATACTCTATTTCAAGCGGTAAAGGATTTAGCTTACAGTCAAATAGAAAAACAGATGAAGGAGGGGAGCAAAAGGATCGAGACGATCAAATCGTTCATATAAATAA
>CAYREN010000724.1:0-2204 GCA_964423255.1 uncultured Roseivirgaceae bacterium
ACTAGGATCACTTTCTGTCACGAAAAATAAAACCAACTTTTCCATCTGAATTGCCAAAATCTACTTCCTTACCTGCCAAGTGCAATATCTGGATTTTTTCGATAATTACTTTTAGCCCATCTAAATGATAAATCTCATCCTTGTCATTTGCATAATCAAATCCAAGGATATAGGATGCTATTCCACAACCAGCAGATTTGACCCCAAGCCTAAGACAATAATCATTAGCGATACTTTTTTGAGATCTGATTTTTAAAATTTTTTTATAAGCAGATTCTGATATGGTGATTGGAAGTTTTTTTGTCATTTTTTCTCTTGATATACCCTAACCCAGTCAATAATCATTTGTACAGGTAAATCGTCCGATTTTACAGACCCTACCCACTTACCGCCTAGCTGCATATCGATCATCAGATAAAATGGTTGGTCAAATGGCCATTGGCTTTTGTCTACATTATCAAGCCGAGGATAGGTAAAGGTTTCTATTCCATTGATTGTAAATACCAACTTATCCGATAACCATTCCATACCATAAGTATTATAATTTTCAGTTTCAACCGGATGAGTTTTATAGTATTGCGGATTTGTTTTTTGTTTCAATTCCAATGTGTAATAAGAATGAACGGTCTGGTAAATTTTATCCTCAAAGTTGAGATGCTCCATCAAATCAATCTCACCATTTCGTGGATATTTACCATATTTTGGTTGATCAGCAAGCATCCACATGGCTGGCCAAGCGCCCTGCGCATTTTCTAATTTGGCGTGTATCTCAATTTTCCCATATTGAAAAGCAAACTTCCCCTTTGTTTCTACACCTCCTGTAAGATATGCAACAGTGTCGCGTTTTAAATCTTCATTAACAATTCCTCGAAGGTACATCTTCCCATTTTTGATGTTGATGCACGCTGGATTGTTTGACATGTAATTTCCCCAGTCAGCATTGTTTCTTTTGATGACACTCCACTTAGTAGTATCCAGGAAACCGTCCTTTTCAAAAGACTCTTCCCAAACCAGTTTCCAACTTGTTTGGTTATCATTTTTGTCGATTAAGGAGTTGGTCGTAACTTTTTTTGATAGAGAGCAATGCAATAATATGGACAAGCCGATTATTATGATTAGGATATTTCTCATCGGCTAATTTATTATACTAATTTTTGAATAATAATATCTGTAAAGTCAGGTAATTGATCTGGCAAAAATAATTAAATTTGAGCATAAAAATTTAACATTAAAAGATACTGTGACAATGGATATTATTTTAGATTTTGGAAAAATATTATTACCAGCCGGATTGGTTCTTTATGCTATGTATCTTACCATGAAATCAATTTTAGCTAAGGAAGTAGTAAAAGCCAATCTGGACTATAAAGTTGAAAGTAGTAAAATTGCCTTGCCAAGCAGACTGCAAGCCTTTGAGAGGATGTGTCTGTTTTTAGAGCGGCTTTCTCCTGGTAATTTGGTTTTGCGACTAAATAATACCAACATGTCTGCAAAGGAATTGCAGCATTTGATGGTGGCGGAAATAAGAGAGGAATTTAACCATAATTTGTCTCAACAAATTTATATGAGTGATAAGTCGTGGGAACTAATAAAAAGTACCATGGAAGATGTGATTGCGTTAATTAACACTAGTAGTGAAAACTTAACCGTAGATGCTAAAAGTGTGGAATTGGCTAAGTTGATTTTCAATGAAATAGAAAAAAGAGAAATTGATCCGGTAAATGCAACGCTATCGGAAGTAAAATCTGAGATCAGGGAGATTTTCTAAATATGATATACTAACGTGAATTATTTAAAGAGTAAAATATTTCAGAATGCTTTAAGAAAAGCAACAGGAATTGCATCTGATTCCGAAAAAATATCTGAACTAATTGGGTCTGTTACAGAGAAAATGTCGGATATGGATGAAAATAAAAAACGAGTTTCAGAATTTTTTGAGAAGATGAAAATAATGCTGAGGATGCTTAGAGCATATATGAGCGGAGATTATCGTCAAATCCCATGGAAGTCATTGATGATGATTGTGGGATCGTTAATCTATTTTATAATGCCTCTTGATTTGATCCCGGATTTTATACCCATCACGGGTCTTGCAGATGATATCACTATTATTTTTCTCGTATTCAGTAGCATCAATGAAGACATTACAAACTTTCTGGATTTTGAGCAGTCTGTAGGAAGTAAATTTACAGATGATCATTTAC
>CAYREN010000725.1:0-2201 GCA_964423255.1 uncultured Roseivirgaceae bacterium
CAACAAACGGTTCAGATTGTGGTTCGTTCCTCACACAATCTAACCTTATTCGTTTTGGGCTGATGTTAGCTACAATTTGCTCTCAGCCCGAATATTTTCGTTTTGTTTTTCTCAAAGACGGTCATATTCAGGCGGTTCAATATCTGGCACTTCAGATAGGGCTTGTTGAAATTTTTCTTCACTGCTTCTTTCTGCTCTCATTTCTAAATATTCTTTAGTTAAAAGTGCCGATAATTTTTCAGCCAAGGCTGTTGCAATAAAGGAATTTATAGAAGTTCCTTCTTGTTGGGCAACTTCTCGAACTTTATTGTGTATTGAATTTGGCAATCTCAAGCTAATAGCACTCATTGTATCATCCCTATTTTTTGAAGGAAGGTTTTAGGGGTTAAAGCTTCTAACTCGAATTTATTTATATTTTTGAAGTCTTTGAGGTTGTAAGTAATTATTGAATTACAATTTGATTCTACCGCTAATTCAAGAACTAAATCATCTTTTGGGTCGTTTAGATATGGTCTCCAAAGGTAGAAAATCTCCCTTAGATCAGCATGATAACATAGTCTGTCTAATATATTATTTATGGCTTCTTCGCTTAGCACTATTTTAGAGTTTTTGCTTTTTAGTACATCTTCATATTCAATCATTAGTGGAACTGACATGACATAGTTGAAATGTTGTTTTCCAATTAATGAGATGAGTTTAAATGAAGCCCCTTTGCTAAATAGCATGGCAGAGATCAAAATGTTTGTGTCGATGACTATTTTTTGTAATTCCACATATAGTACTATATGTAATACCGGCCTTGTTGGCAACCCCTAATTCTGATCATTGAATCGTGAATTGTTTGGTTGTGCCTATATTTACTCACGTAAACATGAACTAAGAAGGTACAAGATTATGGTTTCCTGCTCTTTGCAAATAACTACATACTTCCCTTTCGATCTTTTTACCTACTTTATTTCTGGCTACTTTCAAATTGTACCGCACTTGAAGATTTATCCAAAATTCAGGCTCTATGCCAAAATATTTACCAAACCTTAAAGCTGTATCTGCTGTTATTTCTCTTTTACCATGAATAATTTGACTTATACGGTTTGCTGGAACATTGATATCCTTAGCCAATTTATTTTGTGATATTTCCATAGGTCTGAGAAATTCTTCCAACAATACCTCGCCCGGAGTAATTGGAGTTAATTTTTTTGCCATAATTCTACCCCTTGTGATAGTCAACGATTTCAACGTCAATGACACCACTATCTGTCCAAGTAAAACAAAGACGCCATTGGTCGTTAATTCTTATACTGTGTTGATTTTTTCGATTACCTTTTAGTTGCTCAAGCCTATTCCCTGGCGGAACCCTTAAACTACCTAAAGAAACCGCAGCATTTAGTACTTCCAGTTTTATTCTTGCCTTTTTAGAAATACTATTGAACTTTTTTACAGCGATATCGTGAAAAAGCTTTTCAGTATCTTTGCACTTGAATGATTTTATCATAACTACACAATATGACTATTTACGTCACACGTCAATGCAATAGCAAAAAAACGCTTAAATGCTGCTTTCAAAACTCATTTATACCCCATTCTTAAAGGCACAACGGCCGAGGTCACTGGAAAAAAGAGAGCGTACCGAGAAGTATTGAAATAACGAGATAGTTCGAGTGTAACGTAAAGTAACAATAACCCCGGCCTCTTTTTTCCAGTGAGCCGATTTGTTATGTGATTACAGGCTGATAAGGTCGTTGTTGGTACTGCTTTTTCAGTTATTTATCTTGTTGTTACCCAATTTTCAACTTTCAATGATTTTACCCGTTTGAACTCTTTTCCATTGTTTGTAATCAAGGTTAAATTCTCACTTAGAGCATGGGCTGCAATTAGCATATCAAGAGGCCCAATTACATTACCTTGCTTCTCTAGATGAGAACGGATTCTCCCATAGTAATTTGATGCGTTTTCATCATATGCAAGGATTTCAAATGGACTAAGAAATTCATCAAGTCGTTTTATGTTTTTTTTAATTTGTTTGCTTTTACACGCACCATATTGCAATTCAGAAACAGTTATTGACGATATACAAATATTTCCAACACCTATGTCTCTAAATTTCTGAATAACCTCCGGTGGATGATTATTCATGATGTATATGCAAATATTGGTATCAATCAAAAACATCATCCAAGCCTTCTCTGTGTTGTTGGGATTTG
>CAYREN010000726.1:0-2201 GCA_964423255.1 uncultured Roseivirgaceae bacterium
GTGATTGTAACAACATGATTACGTCTCCAATAAGTTCAAACTTAGATTTAAGTTTGCTTAATGCATCAAGGTGCTCATTTCCAATAAAGAGATCGGTATCGATGGAAGCCCCTTTAAATATCGGTTTTTCACCCCCTGATGATTTTCTAAATTCTTTTATAACTTTTGCTGGTAAATTTCCACTTTCTTTAGAAAAAATTATTCCAGTAAATCCTTTTAAAACAGATTCATCAAAAGAGGAGTAATCTGTATTCAAAGATTCAAGTGATTTTTTAATAAGTGTGTTTTTAAATACATTATATTCGACACCTTTATCATAACAAATCCGTCTAAAACTATTTATTTCAGCGACTGTGAGACCTGAAGCATCAGCAAAATAGAAATTGCTATTCTCTGTAAATTTTTCAGTTAAATAACTGATTACTTTTGTTTTTTCTTGCTTTGTCATTATATTATTCTCCAGTAAAACTGTTTTGATCAATGGTGATGCCGGGACTCATGGTACTGGATAAATGAATACTTTTGAAGTAGGTACCTTTGGCTGACGCTGGTTTCAATTTTGAAACTGTATTCAACATCTCTGTTGCATTTTCAATAAGTTTTTCTTTTGAAAATGAAGCTTTACCAATTGAGGCATGAATAATTCCAAATTTATCCACTTTAAAATCAATTTTTCCTTTTTTTACTTCCTTAACTGCGTTTCCAACATCCATGGTTACCGTCCCAGATTTAGGGTTAGGCATTAGTCCTCTAGGCCCCAACACACGACCAAGTTTACCAACTTTTGCCATAACTGAAGGCATGGTTATAATTACATCAATATCCGTCCAGCCTCCTTCAATTTTTTTTACATAATCATCCAACCCAACGTAATCTGCTCCTGCATCATTAGCTTCTTGTTCCTTTTCAGGAGTACACAATACCAGTACCTTAAGATCTTTGCCTGTACCATGTGGAAGAGCAACAACACCTCGAACCATTTGGTCTGACTTTCTAGGATCCACTCCTAACCTAATGTCAATATCTACTGAAGAGTCAAATTTTGTAGTTGTAATTTTTCTTAATACTTCAGCTGCTTCAGAAAGAGGATATACCTTTTGTAAATCGTATTGATCAAGTATACCTTTTCTTTTTTTACTTATTTTTGCCATACCTTAATATCTTTAATTTGATGTTGGAGCTGTTCCTTTCACCCTCAATCCCATACTTCTTGCCGTGCCTGCAACCATCTTCATTGCAGACTCAATCTTAAACGCATTAAGGTCTTGCATTTTAAGCTCAGCTATTTCTCTAATTTGATCCCAAGTTACTGAACCTACTTTCAACCTATTTGATTCAGCTGATCCCTTTTTTAATTTTGAGTGCTCAAGCAACAAAACAGCAGCAGGAGGTGTTTTAATAACAAAATTAAATGATTTGTCTTTATAAATTGTAATTACAACCGGCAATAACTGTCCTTGTTTTTCCTGAGTTCTTGCGTTAAATTGCTTACAAAATTCCATTATATTTAGCCCTTTACTACCAAGAGCTGGACCAACTGGCGGAGAGGGATTTGCTGCCCCACCCCTAATTTGCAATTTTAAATATCCTTCTATTTCTTTAGCCATGATGCTAATCTTGTTTTTCTACTTGCATATAATTCAATTCTACTGGTGTATTTCTCCCAAAAATTTTCACCATAACATTTAATTTCTTTTTTTCATCAAAAACTTCTTCAACCGTTCCAGTAAATCCACTAAATGGTCCATCCATGACCTTTACCGACTCGCCTACAATAAATGTTGAATCAAATTTTTCTTCTAATTCTTCAGATTCGTCGACCTTACCTAAAATTCGATTAATTTCTGATTGTCTAAGAGGAACAGGTTCTTTTGAAGTGCCTGCACTATTACTACCTAAAAATCCAATAACACCTGGAATGCTATTAATAACATGCATGGCTTCACCATATGACAAATCAGCAGAAATTAAGACATAACCAGGGAAAAAATTTCGCTCTCTAATTCGCTTTTTCCCATTCCGCATTTCATATACCTTCTCTGAAGGAATAAGTATTTGTGGAATATACTCTTCAATGTTCTGATGAGTAATTTCATTTTCAAGATAGGTTTTAATCTTTTTTTCCTGCCCACTTATTACTCGTATCACATACCATTTCAGATCACCCATTTGGATATTCATCATTTTTAAAACTCAGTATA
>CAYREN010000727.1:0-2192 GCA_964423255.1 uncultured Roseivirgaceae bacterium
TTGATGCAATTTTAGCGGAAGCTGTAGATGGGTTTAATTTTAATTGCGGGGCTGCGAATTTCCAGAGATTAGAACATATAGCCTCAGCAGTTGGACTTCCTTGCTGGCATGGTTCGGAAGTAGATTTTGGGATATTGGAGGCTATGTATGTTCATTCAGCTGCGGCAGCAAAATCGTGTGTATGGCCAAGTGATATTTTTGGAAAGATGATACGAACTGATGACTTACTGAAAGAGTCTTTGGTTTTTAACCCTCCTTATGTTCAATTACCCAAAGGTCTCGGATTGGGTGTTGAGTTAGATATGGAAGCCGTACAACAATATCAGATTAGGGAGAAAACATATAAATGATGAGTGTGTTTATAAATCCATTTAACCCAAATGATCCGGATCGGTATCAGATTTGGGAAATGTTGGTCCATAGAGACATCGAAGCTTTTATTGCCAAAGATTGGGCACAGGTTGCCAATGATTTTGTCAAAGAAGGTTTTATGGGTGTTGATGCCCGCTTGAGCGGCAATCCCGATTCATGGAAATTGGTTTTTCCGGATCTAAATTCCTATCAGAAATTTTGGCTTGAGCAGGCGGCCAGCTTCACAGAAACAGACTGGAAGGATGATCCCCAGACTAAACTAAACGAAGCCACAACGCTTAGAGACATTGATATTTCTGGAGATAGCGCTGTGGTGCACAAAAAGTTTGATGGAACTATCCGAAAGAAGAATGGTCAGAATGAAGTGCTCAACTGGCAGACTTTGTATCGATGTAGAAAAGTAGGTGGAAAATGGAAAATCACTGGCTTTACAGGATTTTTACCAAACCCCATGGGAAATGTTACAGTCGGTAAGCCTGCGGTAGAGCTGCCCGAACAAGCTTCTCAACATGCAACGGCAGGGCCCTATTCACCAGTTCTAAAAATTAACCCCGGGCAATTGGTGGTAATTTGTGGACAGGCTGCTATTAATAAAAAAGGAGAAATAATTGGAGATACTATTGAAGAGCAAACAAAGCTGACTCTGGAGAATTGCAGAACACAATTGGAAACCGGAGGGTCGAGTTTAGATGACGCCTTCAAGGTCAATGTCTACTTGAAAGATCTGGATCATTGGCCCCGGTTTAACGAAGTTTATAGGAAATATTTTAGGGAACCTCTACCCGTCAGGACAGCTGTTCAAACCGGACTGCTCAGCACGCTATTGGTAGAAATTGAAATTTGGGCAATAAAAAAATGATTTGGGATCAATTAACATCACCGGAAATAAATGCATTGGATAGAAATATTCCAGTGATATTTCCAGTTTCTGCCACAGAACAGCACGGGCTTCATTTGCCGGTAGCTACTGATCGAATGATAGGAGAACATTTTTGCAAAGAATTGAATAAAACGGAGCCGAATAAAGTGCTTATCCTGCCCATCATGAGTGTGGGTTGTTCAGAACATCACATGGATTTTACAGGAACTTTATCAATCAGACATCAAACTTTTTTAAATCAGGCAGAGGATATATTGTCATCAGTCGTACGGAATGGATTCAACAATATAATTGTATTGAACAGCCATGGTGGCAATTTGAATGTTGGCGGGCTTTTGTTGGAGAAGTTTGGCGGATTGCACCCTGAAATTCAGATGGTCTTTGCCACCTGGTGGCAATTGGTTAACAATGAACTATTTAAATTGACCGAAACCGGACCTGGTGGGGTGGGGCATGCTGGAGAATTTGAAACATCTTTAATGCTTTGTATAAATCCATCTTTGGTAAAGCTTGATAAAATTGAAGGCGTCAAAAATATTAATAGTTATGATTGGGCAGAAGGAGATATGATTAGAGGATCAAAAGCATCTATTTATAGAAGTATGAAGGCAATGACCGGTAATGGAGTTTATGGGGATCCGAATAAATCCTCTGTTGAAAAGGGGCACAAAATCACCAAATTGGTTACGAATGCACTGAAAAATATTGTTCTCAGTATTTACAAATCTTAAGCCTTATCAATTTTTATAATTGATAACAGATTATTCACAATTTTACTGTTGGGGACCTCTAGCAATAGAAAGTACTTAAAATAACCAATATCTACGCATGATTGAACTGTATATTTAGTACGACATTTTTGTCGTGAAGATGTCACTCAAAGCGATTTTGGATAAAATGGGATAGAAAAAACACTTGCATTATTGAATTGTTTGAAATA
>CAYREN010000728.1:0-2191 GCA_964423255.1 uncultured Roseivirgaceae bacterium
AACAAAATACCAAGCCTGGAGAATATGTACATTTATTTAGAGGAAGGATGGATGAACGCATCGATATGGTACGTGCTGTTAGGGATAAACAATTTAGGTATATAAAAAATTATATGCCCCATCGAATCTATGGACAATACATAGAATATTTGTGGAGGGCACCATCATGTAAATCTTGGGATGAAGCATATAAAGCTGGGAAATGCAATGAGCAGCAAAGTGCTTTTTGGGAACAAAAGCCGGCAGAGGAATTGTATGATGTGATTGCTGACCCGTGGGAAGTAAATAATCTTGCAGGTGATCCTAATTATAAAGAGGTGCTTGCAAGGTTGCGCAATGAAAATGAAAGATGGATGACAGAAATTAGAGACACCGGTTTAATGCCGGAGGGAGGAATGTCCACAAAAAATCAAATTACTCCATCATTTGATTATGTACATTCTGACAATTATTCGATGGATAAAATTCTGCATGCAGCGAACGTTTCTACAATGAGAGATGATAGCAAAATGGACGAAATTAAATCTTTTCTCCAGGCGGAAAATCCAATTGTAAGATACTGGGGAGCAACCGGATGTTTGATATTGGATAAAAAGGCTATATCTGCCAAGAGCGAATTGAAAAAATTATTGAAGGATAAAAACCCTGATGTACGCATCACTGCTGCAGAAGCATTATGTAATTTGGGTGATTCCAAATCAGGAGGCCCGGTATTGATCGATGCTTTGAATGAAGAAAATGAAATGGTGAGAGTACATGCGATGAATAGTTTGGAAATATTGGGTGGAGAAGTTGCAAGATTGTCCATACCAAAAGTACTGGAGGTTGTAGGTGATCGAGAAGGTCGAGCATATGATTTAAGAGCGGGTAGGAGGTTAATTGAATTGTACGGAAACAAATAATCGGAAAAATAAAAAACATTAAAGAGACATGTCAAATACCAAAACAATAATAGGAGAGTCATTACCAAATATACCATGGCAAGACAAGCCTTCAGGATATGCGGATGTTGTATGGCGATTTTCTAAAAATCCTGTAATTTCAAGACATGCATCTCCTACTGCCGATAGTATATATAATAGTGCCGTAGTGCCATTCAGGCATGGGTTTGCTGGAGTTTTTAGATGTGATAACAAAGCACGAAACATGACACTGCGAAGAGGATTTAGCAAAGATGGATTCAATTTTGAAATTGATGATGAGCCGATTAAATTTATTTGTGACGATCCTGAAATTGGAAATTTTATAGAGGGATACGATCCACGGGTTATAAAAATCGGTGAAAGATATTATATCAACTGGTGCAATACTTATCATGGATATACAATTGCCCTGGGATATACTGATGATTTTGAAACTTTTTATCAATTGGAAAACATCACCCTGCCGTTCAACAGAAATGGTGTATTATTTCCCAGAAAAATAGGAGGAAAATTTGCGATGCTTAGTCGGCCTAGTGATTCAGGCCACACACCTTTTGGCGACATATTTTATAGTGAGAGTAATGATCTGGAATATTGGGGAAAACATCGATTTGTAATGGGCGCCAAAAATAATGGGATGGTGAATTGGGAAATGACTAAAATAGGAGCTGGGCCAGTACCAATTGAAACTACTGAAGGTTGGCTAATTATTTATCATGGTGTGATTACCACCTGCAATGGATTTACTTACAGCATGGGGGCGGCGATAGTGGACATTGACAAACCCTGGATTGTTAAATACAGGGCTAAAACCCATTTACTTACGCCCGAAGAGATTTACGAATTGACAGGAAATACACCAAATGTTGTTTTTCCTTGTGCTGCGCTAACTGATGCAGACACTGGGAAAATTGCTATTTATTATGGTGCTGCCGATACGAGCACAGGACTGGCCTTTTCGCAGGTAGATGAATTGATTGAGTATATCAAGATGAATTCAGAATTATAGCATAATCCTGATAAAGAATATATGCCCCATTTTTTTAATATTTATTGCACATAAAAAACCATAACTTTACTTACTGCCCTACTTTATCAAAATTAAATGTCATGCCCATGCAACGATGTTGTTGACATTTGCATCTACCATGTGGAAGACAAACTAAATGAAACTTCAAATTCAAAAGTCGATATTAGAAATTGATATTATTAAGGCTTGCAAAAAGCAAAATGCACAAGCTCAACGCTTGTTGTACGACCGTTTTTCG
>CAYREN010000729.1:0-2186 GCA_964423255.1 uncultured Roseivirgaceae bacterium
AAATCACTAATCGAGAAAGTCAGTCTCTTGATAAATATTTACAAGAAATTGGCAAGGTAGATTTGATAACAGCTGAAGAGGAAGTAAATCTGGCAAGGAGAATTAGAGATGGTGATCAGATAGCCCTCGAAAAATTAACCAAGGCCAATTTAAGATTTGTAGTTTCTGTTGCCAAGCAATATCAAAATAGTAGCATGTCTTTGGGAGACCTTATTAATGAAGGAAATTTAGGGCTGATCAAAGCTGCTTCAAGATTTGATGAAACTAGAGGATTTAAATTCATTTCATATGCTGTTTGGTGGATTAGACAATCAATAATGCAAGCATTAGCAGAGCAGTCTCGAATTGTGAGACTGCCACTCAACAGGGTGAGTTCTCTCAATAAAATTTCCAGAACATTTTCGGAGTTAGAACAAAAATTCCAAAGAGACCCTTCTAATGAGGAATTGGCTGATGTACTCGAAATACCAACTGAGGAAGTTGCTGACAATATGAAAAATTCTAGTCGGCAAGTTTCAATGGATGCTCCCTTTGTAACTGGAGAAGGAAACAGCTTATTAGATGTATTAGAAAACGATCAGGTCGAAAATACTGATTCAGAGCTGATGGCGGACTCTTTACGCAGGGAAGTTCAGCGAGCTCTTTCTACACTAACGCAAAGAGAATCTGATGTAATTGCTTTTTATTATGGACTTAATGGAGAGCATGCAATGACTTTAGAAGAAATAGGAGAGAAATTTGGTCTTACAAGAGAGCGAGTTCGACAGATAAAAGAAAAAGCTACTAAGAGGCTTCGACATAGTTCACGAAGCAAAGGACTAAGGACATATCTGGGATAAAAGGATATTTCCCAACAAAATATTGCGCTAACAGATTTTTTAATTTGTTAGCGTTTTTTTATGTCTAAAGTAAATTGTTGAATATCGATAATAGGATTTATATTTTAGGTTGGTAGAAAAGTTATTATTTCTATCATCTTGAAATATATTTTATTAATATTATTGTTGATCATAAATTAAAATATTAAACAATATTACTATGCTTGATTTAGGATTTGTAAGTGCGATTTTATCCAACAAATCATTTGAAGAAGTCATTGATTTTGCTTCAGAAAATAAATTTAAATGTGTTGAGATAATGTGCTGGCCCAAGGGAAAGGCTGAGCGTAGATATGCAGGCGTTACGCATATTGATGTAGATGATCTAGACCCTAAAAAGGTAGATTATATTCTAAATTATCTCAAAAAGAAAAATATTTATATTTCCGGATTGGGTTATTATCCAAATCCGCTTGATCCTGATAAAGATCAAGCTAAGGTATATTTTGAGCACATAAATAAAGTAATTGACGCAGCGGCACTATTGGGAGTATCAGTTGTAAATACATTTATCGGAAGAGACCCATCGAGAAATGTAGAGGATAATCTGAAAGCATTTGCTAATTACTGGCCAAAGATTATTCACCATGCCGAAGCTGTTGGAATAAATATTGGGATAGAAAATTGCCCGATGTTTTTTAGTGATGACGAATGGCCAGGAGGTAAAAATCTGGCTACTACACCAGCAATTTGGGATCGAATGTTTGATATTATTCCAAATAAAAATTTCGGATTGAATTACGACCCATCACATTTGATTTGGCAACACATGGATGAAATCCAACCAATTTTTGATTATCAAGAGCGGCTTCATCATATTCATCTAAAAGATGTTAAAATTAATATTGAAAAACTGAATAGGGTGGGAATTATGGCAAATCCCCTGGAGTATCACTCTCCCAAATTACCCGGATATGGAGACGTAAATTGGAATAAATTCTTTTCTGCACTCACGGAAGTAGGTTATCGAGGGCCTACTTGCATTGAGGTAGAAGATCGTGCTTTTGAAAATTCTGAAGAGGATATCAAATCTTCAATTCTCATCAGTAGAAATTTCTTAAACCAATTTATGGTCTAGTACGTGTCTAAACGATAGCTAAATAGGAATTTCTAATTTTCTATAATGGTTGAATTATGCTTCACAATGAAATTACATGAATTGGCAATGAAACACATTTCATTTGCCTGATTGTGAAGTAGGGAGGCTGTTTTAGCATTTTTCATGTTATTAATCTTTACAACTGGGTTTAGCATCACGCTTTCAAACCTTCCACCTCCGTTTTCATTTTCTATCATTATCCCAGTTGC
>CAYREN010000730.1:0-2180 GCA_964423255.1 uncultured Roseivirgaceae bacterium
CAATTTCACACTAATAATTTATCCCCAAGAATTACTGATTTGAGATAATCCATATTTATGGAACATCTTTTTAAAAAATAAATCAATTCCAGGCCTTGAAAGTCAAGTAGACTGGTTTTCAGAGTTTTTAATTTTTCACTACTTATCTCCCAAATTATTCGGGTTAAAAAAGTAACTTTGTAACTTAAAAATAATCAATAATTCCATGTCCTTAAAAAAAATAAACTCAGCATTAATTTCCGTTTATCACAAAGACAATCTTGAACCTATCCTCCAACTTCTAAATGATAATGACGTTCAGCTTTTTTCAACTGGTGGTACTCAAAAGTTTATAGAAGATGCAGGTATTCCTGTTACACCTGTTGAAGAATTGACGAGTTATCCATCCATACTTGGTGGTCGGGTAAAAACGCTTCATCCAAAAGTTTTTGGTGGTATTTTATCAAGAAGAGATCATGAAGGCGATAGAGATCAAATGAAAGAATATGAAATTCCGGCCATTGATTTAGTAATCGTAGATTTGTATCCTTTTGAAGAGACAGTAGACTCTGGAGCTGGTGAGCAAGATATCATAGAAAAAATTGACATTGGAGGTATTTCACTAATAAGAGCTGCGGCTAAAAATTTTAAGGATGTTCTCATTGTCTCTTCCATGGAGCAATACAAAGATGTTGAAGCCATTCTTGGCAGCCAAAATTGTGAGACAAATATTGATCAAAGAAAATTATATGCTGCCAAGGCATTTGATATATCATCACATTATGATACTGCAATTTTTAATTATGTTAATAGAGATGATCAGGTCAAAAGTTTAAAAATAAGTTCCCGCCAAAGTAAAGTACTAAGGTATGGTGAAAACCCTCATCAGCAAGGTGTGTATTATGGAGATCTTAATGAAATATTTGATCAGATTCACGGTAAAGAATTATCGTATAATAATTTAGTAGATGTTGATGCCGCTGTTTGCTTGATAGAAGAGTTTGGAGATGAGACAGCATTTGCCATTTTGAAACATACAAATGCTTGCGGATGTGCCACTGGCAGTTCAGTCAAAGAGGCATATTTAAAATCATTTGAAGCAGATAAGATTTCTGCATTTGGAGGGGTACTGATTACAAATAAAACTGTTGATGCGGATGCTGCTGAAGAACTTCACAAATTATTTTTTGAAATAATTTCAGCGCCAAATTATACAGAAGAAGCATTAGATATTCTAAAACAAAAAAAGAATAGAATTCTATTGGTAAAGAAGGCCGACCTTAGTACGAAAAAACAAACCAAAAGCATACTTAACGGAATCATCGAACAAGACAGGGATTTGGTTACAGATACAAAAGAAAAATTTGAAGGCGTTACTTCTCGCTCAACAACTGATGAAGAAAATGCCGCACTTGCATTTGCATCGAAAATATGTAAGCACACAAAATCTAACACAATTGTACTGGCAAAGGACGGAATGTTAATTGCAAGTGGAGTGGGGCAAACTTCTAGAGTTGACGCACTGAATCAAGCTATAAAAAAGGCTGATACATTTGGCCTATCGCTGCAAGGAGCAGTAATGGCTTCTGATGCATTTTTTCCATTTCCTGATTGTGTAGAAATTGCAGATGGTGTAGGTATAAAAGCGATTATCCAACCCGGCGGATCAATAAGAGACAAAGACTCTATTGCCTATTGCGATAAGCATGATATGGCAATGGTATTTACCGGCGTCAGACATTTTAAACACTAATAATTAAGAAGTAAGATTAAAGTGTTTTTTAAACATATAATTATGTTTCAGATTACTAACTTCCGACCCCGTTTAATTTAAAACTTTCACATGGGCATATTTGACTTTTTTACTAGTGATATTGCTATTGATCTTGGTACAGCCAACACGCTAATTATTCATAAAGATAAGATTGTGGTTGATGAACCTTCCATCATTGCAATAGATAAAAATACCAACAAGGTTTTGGCCATTGGCACGCAAGCGATGCAAATGCATGAAAAAACCCATGATAATATCAAGACGATCCGACCATTGAAGGATGGAGTAATTGCTGATTTTCATGCTGCAGAGCATATGATACGTGGCATGATCAAAATGATTGACAACAATAAAAGATGGTTGCCCACTTCGCATCGGATGATAATTTGTATTCCATCAGGAATTACCGAAGTGGAAAAAAGAGCTG
>CAYREN010000731.1:0-2176 GCA_964423255.1 uncultured Roseivirgaceae bacterium
TTTTTAACTTTTTGTTCTAACAATGATACAAAGTCGTGGGCAATTTCTGATGCTTTTCTATTTTCAAATACCGGTTTGGTAGCGCTGAAAGAATATTGGTATTTACTCTCTTTTACGGCAAACACAAATGAGTAGGGTGCCTTCAACTTTTCAATCAATTGAAAAGGACCTATTGGAAATTTTGCAGGTTTACCCAAAAAATTAATACGCTCTGTTTTGGCTCCTTCTAAATATCTATCAGCGTGCAGACAAACCAAATCACCTCGCTTAATGGCGGCATGGATTTTTATTAAATGTGACATGTCATTGCCAATAGGTATGATATTGAACTCCGGTTGTTTTTTTTGCGACGCCAACAACGCCTGGATATTTTCATGTTCATTTTGATACATCACCACGCTGACTTTTGCCTTTATTCCCTTTAATAAATTCCCAGCGACATCCCAATTTCCAATATGTCCAGAGATCAGAAAAGCCCCCTTGTTATCGGCTACAAGCTGTTGTAAATAATGCTCACCAGATTCGCGATAAGTAATTTTAGAACTTTTATTAATTGAAAAGGCAATATTATCAACAACGCTTTGTCCTAGGATAAAGAAGTTTTTTCTTATTGTTGACTGAATTTTTGATTTTGATAATCCAAGATATTTGGAATAGAAATCCGTTAATACACGTCTTTTAAATGTAAGGGATATATAGAAATAAAATGATACAAATTTCAGGATAAAATATGCTCCGGTAAGTCCAAAAAATTTTATGGTAAATATAAAAATACGGTATCCAAGTAGGTTTCCCTCCGTTTTACCGCTCCATTTTGCATCAGTCACAGTTGGTTTTTTTACAAAGAAAGTCGTAAAAATCCTGAAGTGTTGCAATTGATTTAAAATCTTCACCAGTTACTTTAACGCCAAAATTGCTTTCTATAACAACCACCAAATCTACGTAATCTAAACTATCCAAATCTAAGGCTTCTTTCAGGTTTGATCCAGCAACAATATTTGCCGATTCTACCTCAAATTCTTCTATTAAAATCCCATTTACCGCTTCGATAAGCTCACTTTTCTTCATGCCTCTTCAATATTAAAGTTGAATTTGTACCACCAAACCCAAATGAGTTTGAAGCAATGCAATTCAAGTCTGCTTTAATTGTATTTGCAATAATATTAAGATTTTGTGAATTTTCATCGGGATTTTTAAAGTTGATGTTCGGAGCGATGAATCCATTTTGCATCATCAACAAACTATAGACAATTTCACTGGCCCCTGCCATCCAACATTCATGGCCTGTCATGGACTTTGTAGAGCTTACGGGCACTTTGCTGCCAAATACTTTTAGAATTGCCTTGGCTTCTTCCAGATCTCCACCCGGTGTTGAGGTAGCATGAGCATTGATGTAGTCTATTTCAGGCGCGGTTATTTCAGCCATTTTTAGTGCCATTTCCATGGCGCGTATTTGACCTTCTGCATTGGCATTTGATATATGATCTCCATTAGATGAAAATCCATATCCAATAATCTCAGCCAATATATTGGCTCCTCGACGCTGGGCAGATTCCAATGATTCGATAATTAAACTTGCTCCACCGCCACTGGTAACTAAGCCATCTCTATCCTTATCAAATGGTCTGGAGGCTTTAGTCGGCTCATCTTCATTTGCAGAAAAAACTCCCAAACCATCGAAACTTCCAAAGGCGTATTTGTTTACTTCCTGAGCCCCGCCACAAATTATCATTTCTTCAAGCCCAGATTTTATCAAATGATACCCAATGCCAATGGCATGAGAACCTGAAGCACAAGCGGCGCTAATGGTAAAATTTACACCTTTCAAATTGAATATAGTAGCCAGGTTCATGGTGACGGTACTATTCATTGATTGAAAGATTGAGCCCGATCCAACCAACATGGTATCTTTTTTATCTCTGATAATATCTGTTGCTTCAATTACGGCACGAGCAGATGAATCATTTCCAAATAGAATGCCTACAATGTTGCTTTCAATATAATCTGCTCCAACTCCTGCCATGTCGAGTGCCTCTTTGGTTGCCACAAAAGCATATTTGGCCTCTTCTGACAATCCAATTCTCTCTCTTCTGCTAAGTTGTTTTTTTAATTCCGGTTCCTCAATTATTCCTGTGACGGCAGAACGATAACCAAAGTCTTTTCGATCGGGGTCTAT
>CAYREN010000732.1:0-2176 GCA_964423255.1 uncultured Roseivirgaceae bacterium
AAAATAACACAGCATGATCGCTAGGGAAAGATGACCATCCTTCTAAATCTGTTGGCTTCATACTAAAGGGCAATATGAAATCCAAGCTTTCTTCATGTAAAGGCCGAAGTCTAAAGGGCAGTAATAGTGCTAAAGCTCTTGCTAAGACCATTGCAATGAAGCAACTAAATAGTGTTGATACTAAATGTAGTTGAGTAAACTGTTGTTTTTTGCTGACCGTAAACCAGCCCGACCAAAAAATTGCCAATAATACTCCTCCTTTGACTAAATGATTACCGGAAATAAATTTCACTGCAAAATCAACAGTCCAGGAAATTTGAGATAATTGATTAAAAAATCTGATTATTTCTATGTCAAATTGGTTCATATTTCATCTTTATTTTAATAGCTACTTTTGGTATTTCAACATATGATTTATTGCGAATTGCACTACGAAATATCAATAATAGGTGTATTGTCAGCATTGTACAATAGTAGATTTTCTTTGCAATATAGAATTTATAATTTGCCTTGAGGTGAAGGTCTAACGTCTATTTTATTTAACACAGGTTGGTCATTGCGATGCGCTTCAGTTCAATTAATTTTTAGGGATCGAAAATTTAAGTTACCTGAAAGAGATTGATGCATTTGTCACGGCCTGAAAGGATTGAATTTCAGATCTTTGACTACTTTAAAGTGTTTGGCATTGCTCGAAACAAGGTTCATATTATTTTCTACTGCAGTAGCAGCAATTATGGCATCACCTGCTCTCATATTTGATGAAAGTGCATATTCTTCCACATAAATAAGTGCCCTGTGCCCAATATTTTCTGTAAATGGTAGAATCGAAAAATTAAACTCATGGATAAAGCTTTTTACGTATTTATGATGCATTTTATTTTTTGCCCCTTGAAGCAACTCCATGAAACTCTGAATTGAAAGATATTTGTCTTCATCTTTCTCGACAAGGCTAGCGGCCTTTTCGTTTCCTCGTTGAACCCATATCAATATATCTGTATCATAAATCATATCGAGGGTTTCTTAAATTTTCCAATTCTTCTATTACAGTTTCTTCTTTTTTAATATCCATACCAAAAAAAGGATGATCTTTAACTTTTGCTAGTGGTTTTTCTCTTGCTGGTTTAATGATACCTCTAACCTTGCCATGATACAGAACGGTTACACTTTCATTCCTTTCAAGGGCTTTAAGTATATCCTTTGTCTTATATCTTAAATCTAATATTGATGCTTTCATAATTTCCATTTTATGATTAAATGTCTACCAAGTATAGACATTTAATTTATGTATTTCAAATTATTTCATAAAGAGCTATAATTATTGAGTGTTAAAATCATAGATAAGCATTATTCAACTTCTTTCCCGTCAACTTCTTTAGTTCGTGTTGACTCAGTTTCTGTAATACCAGAGCCTTCTTGTTCCCAACTCTCATTGTAACTGCCATATGAGTTTCTGGCTACCAGGAACCATGTAAATGTAAGCGGGCCTTTTCCACAGCAGATCACTTCAAAATTGAATCGCCGCTCAAGAGTCCAGCTAAATCCGTTGGGTTGCCCTGATAGATTTCCATGTGCTCCGTTTTGGTTTTGCGGAGCAGGAGTGAGTGTTGCTCCCTCTATTTGTGATAAATAACCTGCACTAAGTGTGACTTGAATTTCAGTCTTTCGATTCTTGAGAAATGGCTGAGCAATTAGGTCCATCCAAGGTTGTGATTTGGAGAGATTCCAATACTCCCAGGCTGTTCCTCTATCCGAGTTCGCTTTATCCGGGGTGTCATCACAATTCTTCACATTTCTGATAATCTCTACTTTTTGAACGATGTGTCCTTGTTGGGTAGATACACCAAGCGTGAGACCTGAGCTGTTTGTTGGGAAAAGATTTGTTCGCCAAATCCATAACGCACAATGGTTTGGATTTGTAGGTGGCTTCAAAAATGGCCCTTCAGTTGAACGGAAAGCGATGGCATTCATTTTTCAATAAGTGTATAAATTTAACCACTGGAACGAATATGCATATTATTTTTTTCGAGATCTTCTAATGCCCTTTTAAAACAGCCCCATGTTGCTCCTGTCTTACTAATCCATGTACCAAAACCAGGATTTTTCCCCTCTCCTAAATAAACTGTTTCACCATTTTTATTAATCAGGCGAACCGATGCATTTGTACCAAAAGAGGCAT
>CAYREN010000733.1:0-2173 GCA_964423255.1 uncultured Roseivirgaceae bacterium
GGAACGTGCGTAATTAGCGAGACTAACATTATCCTGGGTATGTTTTATTATTTGAAGAATGAAATGGATATGGTAATGCATATGCCGATGGGTAATATGTTTGGCTCAATGGACACCAGCGGAATTGGCGATACCCGTTTCGATGTGATGCATCAAGTAAATCACCAGTTAACGACAAGCCTTGGATTAAGCATTCCAACTGGCAGCATTAATGAAAAAATTACAATGATAATGAATGGTACAAACTCCTCTACCGGTGCACCCTTGCCAACCGTCGTCAATGGGCCAATGCAAGCACCTTATCCAATGCAATTGGGTTCGGGTACGTACGACCTGGTTCCAGCGGTAACCTATAACAAAAGCCTGGATCTATGGAATATCGGAGGACAGGCAACGTATACACTCCGCACAGGCGAAAATGATAATCAATATACACTGGGAGATCAGCTAGAAATAACAGCTTGGGGGACATATTCTGTTAACCAGGGTTTCACGCTGTCCAGCCGAATAAATATTCTTGATTGGGGAAAAATTAATGGTCAGAGCCCGGACATAAACCCTCTGTTATCTCCAACAGCAGATCCTGACGCAACGGGTGGAACAAGGGTTGATCTTCTGTTTGGAATAAGTGGCCACATCAATAAATATCATATGCTGAGTCTGGAAGTTGGTGCTCCCGTTTATCAGGATTTGAATGGTCCGCAATTGAAAACTGATACCATGTATGCCGTTAGCTATCAATATATTTATGGTGAATAACGTAGATTGATTAATTTATAACAAGAGTTGGCTGTAGTGTTACTACTTAAAATACAGCTAATTCCTGTTATTCAAAATATTAATCATAGTTATTTTTAATAACCATAATTTACTATTGATGTGATGGATATTTTTGATAAATATAGAAATTACAATATAAACAGTTAAATATTTACCAAACACTGTTTTTTATATGGAAGGTGAGCTGTTGTTTCAATTTTACAAAAATAAATACTTTTTTTATTGTGTATTACTGCTATGCATTAGTGGAAAAAATGTGGCAGCAAAAAGTTACCCACCAGGAGAAAGTAACCTGGAAAACATTCCAGAAGTCACTCTTTCCGTTGGTACAATATTGCAAAATGATATTCAAACTCATAATCCGCTAACTTTACAGGAAGTGGAAAAACTGGCTCTGGAAAGTGACTCATTAACCAAGAAACTTGATGCCGAATCAATTTCATTACACGAAAAGGGAATTGCTGCAACCAGTTTACCTGACCCAAAACTGAAAATAGGACTGATGAATTTACCGACAGATACCTTTTTATTGAATCAGGAACCAATGACTCAACAGGTTATCGGCTTACAACAACGTTTCCCTCCTTATGGTCTCCTGGATTCTCAAGGAGAACAAATGAATTTTATGAAAATTTCCAAAAATCACAAGACAACAAACCAAAAACAGGAAGTGTTACGTAACGTCAGAAAATCCTGGTTAGATGTATATCTACAGCATCACACGGGAAATATAATAAAAAAAAGTGATGAATTATTCTCGCAACTGGTGAAAATGACGAAATCCCGGTACAGATCAGGACGAGGAAATCAGCAAAATTTGATACGAGCTCAGCTTGAACGAAATTTACTGAAAGATACAGAAATTCAAGTTTTTGCAACAAAAGAAAAAGCACTGGCAAAATTGGGAAAATGGGTAGATATATCGCACTTCAATCGACCATTATATTTAGACTCTCTTTCAATTCCAGAGCTTTCTGATCGTGATACTTTGATTACATCTATAAACACACATTCCTCATTGCGGGCATCAATGGCAAGTGCAAATGCTGCCAGGAAGGGAATCGATATTGCCAAAGCGAAACACTACCCAAGCTGGATGATGGATTTAAGTTTCAGCAAACGAGAGGCTACACCTGCTGGCGAAAAACGGGCAGATTTACTATCCATCATATTTATAGTGGATATACCCCTGTTCACATCAAATCGACAAGACAAACAGGTAACCGCCAGCACAAAGGAATATATCTCGGCTAAACATTCTGTTGACGAAAACAGAAAAAATCTGAAACGTATACTGGATTCTGAATATTCAACCTGGTTACGTTTACGTGAACGTCTTCAACATTATGAGGAAATCGTGTTGCCGCAAGCAAGCCAAAATGCCAAAGCTGCA
>CAYREN010000734.1:0-2170 GCA_964423255.1 uncultured Roseivirgaceae bacterium
GAGCTACCAATTTTCCCAGATTATAGTAGATATAGAGAAACTGTATACTAACTTGTTAGGTGTCAGAAGAATTAAGCAAATTTATCCATTCAGTAGCAAGTTCTGGTAACCTTTCTACAACTTCATACCCAAATAAAACTTCATCAACATATCCCATATGCAACATATCAATAATACGACATAAATAAGATCGACCACAATCCCACCAAGTATAATGAGCATCAATCATAAGATAATGAAGGACATTTATTCCTTCATGCTCAAATAATTCCTCTATTTCCATTCCGTCCAGAAGAGTCTCGTATACTCCATCCGCTACTCGACTACCAAATGTTGTCGTGTAGTAATATTCCTTAATTTCCCAAATCGCTATCGGGTTAACAGCGGTAGGAAATGCCCCATCTACTCTTCTTGCTAGAGTTCGCAAAGGAAATCCATCATCAGTAACAGTTGTTAGTTGTCTCGGGTCATAATCACACTCCATTTCACCAATAATATTTTCTATTATCATATTGATAATACAGGTAAAATAAGCAGGAGCTTTTTTGTCGCCTTTTTGCTTATTCATGGGAATTGGGCAACTTGGGGAATATTTTGCATAAAGTTCCTCAAAACATTCAGAAGCCCTTTTAGTATCCATTAGTCGAGGTTCAACGAAATTATTTAAAATGTCAGCTCGGTACGAAAAATAATTAATCAACTCTATGGCAATTTCAGTAGGCTTTCCATCTTCCCCCGCAATTTTCGAGTCATCTAAAGAAAGAAACTTGAAAGCCTTTACGATTTCCTCAATAGAAGGAACCTTTACAATTCCTTTACCACGCACAGTGTATCCTACTTTTTGGCTTATTGATCTCACTGCTGCCCAAAAAGACATATCTTTATTTCTAAATTCTGCATTAGCTTTCATTTATATCGCCTTCAAAACGGTCAATAAATTCGACCATGGTTAAACCCAATGCAATACAAATCTGTCTAACTTCAAGAAAGTCTAATATTCTCTCTCCAGATTCATATTTACTTACAAATGATTGCGGTTGTTCAAGCATCTCTGCAAGATCAGCCTGCCGGAGTCCGACATCAAGGCGTATTTCTCTCAAAATAAACTGCAATTTTTCCTGTAAGGGGCTATATCTAGTTTTCTTCATGCGAAGGAACATAAATCCTATTGCGGAATATCCCAAATTAGGATATAGTTAAAGTTTATAAAATAAATAAAGGTTTATTATGCTTGCTGAAATTGATTTGTTCAATCAAAACAAAAAGTTACTTGTTCCACCGTTTAAAACACAGCTCCTTAAATGGGTTGGTAATAAACAACGATTTGCCCATGAAATAGCATCTTATTTCCCAACAGACTTTAATAAATATCTTGAGCCTTTTCTAGGTAGTGGAGCTGTATTGGCAACTCTTTCACCACAAAAAGCTCTAGCATCAGATATATTTGAACCATTAATGGAAATATGGGAGACCCTGAACAGTAACCCGAAAAAACTAAAAAAATGGTATTCTGAGCGGTGGGACATAGCAAACGGGGACATTAAAAAAGAAGGATATGAAAAAATAAAATCATCATTTAATAAGAACCAAAATGGAGCAGACTTTTTATTCCTTTGTCGGTCATGCTATGGAGGTGTTGTACGGTTTCGGAAAGCAGATGGTTATATGTCAACTCCATGCGGTGTTCATAACCCTATTCATCCAGATAGTTTCTCGAAACGTGTAGATATTTGGCATGAGAGAACAAAAGGTTCTGCTTTCATGCAGTTACATTACGAAGAAGCTATGGCAATGGCTCAACCTGGTGATCTTATATATTGTGATCCTCCTTATAGCCATAGCCAAGGAATTTTATATAAAGGGCAGGAATTTAACTTTAGACACTTACTAAGAATAATTGAAAAATGTAAAAATAAAGGAGTGTATGTCGCTCTAAGCATTGATGGAACAAAAAAATCTGGAAATGTTATATGTGATTTACCAATACCAAAAGATTTATTTGAAAGAGAAATATATGTTAATTGTGGTCGTAGTATGTTGAAACGATTTCAAATGGAAGGAAAAAGCTTAGAAAAAGAAGTAGTTACAGACAGATTGCTTCTAACTTATTAGTACACGAAACCGCACCTAACGAATAAGGTTAGATTGTGTGAGGCACGAACCACAATCT
>CAYREN010000735.1:0-2169 GCA_964423255.1 uncultured Roseivirgaceae bacterium
AAGCATGAAGTAAACGGATATCAATATTGGGGTTGTTTTTGCTTAGATCATTTTTCAATCTTTTATACATTGCATTGATCGATGCCTGAAAAGGAAGCGTATAAAAAACACGCCCTTTGCACCTTCGAAAAAGAAAATCGGTTTTTCCTGCACCTGTAGAGGCCACTACCAAGGTATGCTTTTTGTCCGATTTACTATTCTTTAACGAAAGCGGATAAAGCTCATGCCGTCTATTGAAAAAATCTAAATTGGGCGTTCGGAAAATACGATTAAGATAAACTTCCGTTTTGTCAGTTAATGCAGAAGCAAAATGGTCGGCAGCCATTAAAAGGCCCCGCCACTCAGAATAGCCTCGTTCTTGTACTTTGGTTTCACAATAATCAAGTACTTTTTCAAAACTTTGTTCAGCTTCTTGTTCCGTGATATCTTTGACTTTAAGATCAAAAGCTTTCAGAATCTCTAAAGCATCATTTTTCCAGTTGTTCCAGTCTCTGATGTGTAGCTTAAAAGTATCGCCCCTTACTTCTTCCAAATCCAAAATCCCTTTGTTTTTCGCATCATGCAGAATAGATTTATGATGGGCAATCACCATCTCAATAAGTTCACTGTTGATATTGTTTGGGAAAATAGAGAGAAAAAAACACGAAGCGATTTCATGCCTGAAAGGAGTTGTTGGTCGTTGATTTGTTTTTAATCGAGATTGAAAAACAGAACTTGCTTTTCCTATATCATGTAAAATGGCACCATATCTGGCGATAGTTTTATCAAAGCCTAATTCGACTGCTATTTTTTCAGTAACTGCGCTAACCTGTATTAAGTGCTCGTGTAACGTGGTCTCTTCCGGCTTACCTTTGGCTTTTATATGTGAACAAGTAAATTTTCCCATGTTCTAGTAATTAGTTCTTACCGGATTCCCAATAACTCTAAGGAAACCATACATGGGTTGATTGCTCTTAAAACGGTTATATCCGACTAAAAACGATTCATCAGATTGCTCATCAAATACCAATTCAAAACCTGAAAATAATTCGCTGTCAAATTCTCCTTGATTTGTTTCAATTATCGCCCCATCAGGATAAAGTATATCTTCATTTCTGCACAAGCATATGTGCTGTTGTGATGCAATTTCGGCATCCTCTATTTTCCTAAAGGCCAAATACAAAACAGGATTTAGCATTATACCTCGTACCAAAATAGCATAAGGTCTGCTGTATTCTTTATTTTTACCTCGTCCTTTTTCGTTCCATCCTCGAGGTTGAATTTGTTCTTGTTGTTGAGAAATTTGTTTATAACTCAACCTATGTCCAACAATCTTTTTAATCTCTCCATCATCATTTTTCAACAACTCAGGAAAAAGCTTTCGCTCCATTCCTGCTACAATCGAAGGCGTTAAAAACTGTTGACTATATGTCTCGCTATCTCGAACGGCGGTCCATGGTTTTATAAAGCCAAATGGGCCTGTATATTTTACGACAAATAATTTTCCCATAACCATCTATTTTATTGCCCCAAATCCAATACCCGTACTATTTCCCAATCCTACATTCCATGCAAATACTTTTGTTTCGGGCTTACCTTTTATGACTACAGGACAGATATTTGCCTTGTTTTTAATGCCATTGTAATGAAGTACTTTACTTTTTGCCTTCGCATAATTATCATCAAATGCGATTTCAAGGGTGTCATCAACCAGCCCCGCTTTTTTCATTTTGCTTCGCAAAGTTTCTGCCATGAAGGATGCCGTTTCCTTTTCGTTAAAAGTAAAATGCTTGACTCTATCATCCGCCACCTTACGCTTTATGAATACCGGACTGGCTACTAAAAAATATTCCTTATCACTCAAATCAGGGTTTTCCTGAATAATAATTTCCTTCACTTTCAATCCATCAAACATGATTGGGTCATTTTGTATTGCTCCAACCATATTTTTTATTATTTCTGAATCATGGGCGCTGATAAAAAATGAGGTGCCATTTTCAAATATTAATCCTTTCCCCACTACACTCTTTTGTCCATTGGTCAGCATTGAAAAAGAGTACAATGAGATATTTCCATGCTCAATATTCATTTCCCCAAGCCATTTATGAATTGTTCCTGTGAGTTTATGTTGATGGTCAAAAGGTACTATTGAACCATCAGATGAAATTTTTAGGTGTATTCTCATTTTTG
>CAYREN010000736.1:0-2164 GCA_964423255.1 uncultured Roseivirgaceae bacterium
ATCTGCATACATTGGGTGCAATGGTTCAATCGCCACTTTTACATTTGCATTTTCAGCATATGGAAGAATAGCCTCAATACCAACCCTTATCTGATCTCTGGATTTCTCCAGAGATATCCTCGGTTCCGCTCCACACACCAAAACAACCATTGGGCATCCTAATGCCTCTGCCTCGTCAATCGCAATCCTGTTATCTTCAAAAGACACCTTTTTCTTCCCTGCATCGATCGAAGGGAAAAAACCGCCACGAACCAAACTCACAATTTCCAGTCCATTTGATCTTAACATTTCGCCAGTCTTAGCTATATCTCTACCTTCCAAAGTGTCTCTCCAAACAGAAATGCCTCCTACACCAGCCTTACTAAATTCATATGCTGATTGCTCAATTTCCCAAGGTTTTGTGGTGATGGTATGAATACAAAGTTTTGAAAAATCCTTTATTTGACTTGTCATTATTTTACACAATTATAAAATGTATAATAATTTTCATTTTCGATTATTTTATGCAAGTACAATGCAACCTCTCTTGCATGATAATCTCCCCACATGCTCGATTCACCATTGGGTACTTTGAAACCTTTTGGTATGTAATCCCATCCGTTTGGTTGATGATAGATAGAATGAAGCAACAAGCCCTGATGATTGGGATTGATACTGATATATGGCTCATCCAACATTGTATTTAATACCGTAAGCCCTGCTTGATAATATTTTTCAGATGCAACTTTATTTGAAGATGACAAATATTTTCCAAGTCTCAGAAGTCCTTGTGCACCAATAGCGGCAGCAGTACTGTCAACTGGTTCAAAATCATTATAAGGGTCGGCTGGTCTTTCGAGATAGTTGCCCAGTTTGTGCAATAATGGTGCTCCGGTATCCCAGTAGGGCATGCCATCTGTAGGTGTGTGCTCGATGTAAAAATCACAGGTAGCCTTAGCTGCTTTCAGCATAAATTCCTCTAATAACGCCCTGCCTCCAAGAGCATCCAATTCATTGTCGTCTATAGTTTTGAAAAACTCCAGCTCTTCTGCAAACCCAGCCATTGCCCATGCCAACCCTCTTGTCCACGTCGATCGACCGGTGTATCCTTGTTGAGCGTTTGGGCATCGGTAATTTCCATCATTGGTATTGAATATTGCCTCATGAGCTGTTCTGCCCCAGACATCATAATAATCTCTGCCATCTCCATAGTAAACACAATGGTCAGCAGTTGATTTCATGTGCTGAATCGCCCTGGCCAAAAGGTTAATTTTAACGTCGTTGTCAGTTTGAAGCACATGGCCCAACTTATGGCTTACCATCAATATTCTACATGTGCGAATGGTATCGACAAACAAAGAATGTGGTCCATTGAAGGAATAAATAAATCCTCCATTGTTGGTTTTTGTCCACCTGCTGGCCTGAACTGCGCCGGAAACTTTCAGCGAAAGTTCATAAAAATTTCTCTCCCATTCATTGTAAGCAATTTTACCCTCATTCATCAACCGAAGCAGATTTCCATAGGTTGAGATATTATTGAATCCATGATCGTGGACACCAATATGGCTGATATGTGTAGCCATTTCATCAACTGTTTGTTGCCTCCCGTAATTTAAAAATGATTCATCACCGTTGGCATCAAACTGAAGGATTGCGGAGCCAAATTCAAATCCTTGCGTCCATTCTGTCCAGCCTTTTGTTGTATATTTTCCATCAATAGTAAATACCGGAGATCCTTTGCTGTGATCATATTCCTTTTTTATCAGGTCAACTTTTTCCCCTGAAAGCTCCCAAAATCTTGTAAGTTTAGATTTGAAATCCTCTGGGCGGAGGTTGTAATTTATCTTAATCATGAAGTGGTTTAATTTATAAAAACAAAAATAAATGAAAAAGAAATTGCTCGAAATGGATATATCTTGCTATTGCTGGTACTTTTCTTTCGCCTTGATTCTAAACTCTGATGGGCTCATTCCTGCCTTTTTTCTGAACAGACGAGAAAAGTATGAAGGATCGTCATAATTCATTTTGTAGGATATTTCTTTGTTAGAAAGGTCAGTATAAATCAACAACCTCTTTGCTTCTAACATTATCCTTTTTATAATAAATTCACTGGCATTTTCACCTGAAATAGTTTTTACAATTTTGTTGAGATATGCAGGGCTTTCATTCAACAAATCTGCATATT
>CAYREN010000737.1:0-2149 GCA_964423255.1 uncultured Roseivirgaceae bacterium
TTGATGAGTTGACCACTATAAGTTGCCATTCTACCCATAATCGCTGTCATGGTACTTTGTGCTCCTGATTCAGCTTGATTGATGTATTTATCTTCACGCAACATTCTGAAAAATTCTGTTTGCTCTACCTGGTGCGGCTCGGTGTCGTTTTTCCCAATGTATTTCCAAATTACGTTTCCTTTATCGTTATAAATATGCGCTGACTGCCTTGCTGGGACACAGTTAAATGTTCCTTTGGAACCTTGACCGGCGTCAGACCAGTTGTTCCAGCACCCTTTTTGATGTCGGCATTGGCTATTAAGAATTGATCCGTCCGGATACTCATATTCTACAAAATGATGATCGAATATCTGGCCATACTCATTTCCTGTACGGGTCTGTCTTCCACCCATTCCCTGGGCTTTTATAGGATGTGCGCCTTTCAGCCAGTTCATCAGATCCAAATCGTGTACATGTTGCTCTACAATATGATCTCCACTTAGCCAATTGAAGTAGTACCAATTCCACACCTGATATTGCATTTCGGTCATTTCAGGTTTTCTTTTTCTAACCCAAACGCCACCGGTATTGAAATACGCCCGCATGCTCAACACATCTCCAATAATACCGCTTTGCAATTTTTTGATAATTTCAATGCTGCTTTTCTGAAACCTTAAATGATGGCCAACAACAACTTTCAGGTTTTTCTCTTTAGCTTTCTTTGCAATTTCAATTATTTTTCTGACCCCCGGCGCATCAGTTGCTACAGGTTTTTCCATAAATACATGCTTGCCTTGTTTTATGGCCTCTTCAAAATGTAGCGGTCGAAATCCTGGAGGTGTAGCTAAAAACACCACATCTGACAAGCCAATGGCTTCTTTGTACCCATCAAGGCCAACAAATTTGTGCTCATCTTTTACGGCCACTTTTTCCCCATGGATTTTCACCAAGTTTTTGTAGGAGGAATCAAGCTTTTCCTGAAAAGCATCTACCATGGCCACAAGCCGTACATCATCTCCTGTATTTAGTGCTTCATTTGCAGCTCCCGATCCCCGACCACCACATCCAATCAAAGCAATTTTAATCGTATTATCGACATTTACATGTGGGTTGAATGCCCTGGCAAAAGGAGATATCATTATGCCGCCAGCTGCAGCAGTGGATGTTTGCATAAATTTCCGGCGACTCTTTTGAGTAAGATTGGTTTTCTTTTTCATTGCTGTAGTTTTGAATGGCTTGTATGAAACTACAACATATTATTGCCCTCTACAAATGTAAATTGAAGCAAAATTATATTCGTTCCCGGCATTTTCAGCTGACAACTCCGGACTGAGATCTTCCTTTATGTTTATTGAAGAACCAACTTATTTATTAATGCGAAACCCACGACATTTAGTATCCCATTCATAAAATCTCCAGATATTCCTGTAGATTATTTTTTATCTACAAAATAGAGTGGGTGTTGCTTTAATTTTATCAATGCTTTTGTCCATAAGGCTTCAGCATCCATCAGAAAGCATGAAGCTTCCAGTAACTTTCCTTTTTTCAATTCATGGATATTTAGGATGTTTTCGATACGATCATACCGCTGTACCCAGCCTTCAAACCCATGAGTGGTATGGGTGTATTTATTTTGTATTCCCCCAGCATCTTCTACCGAAAAAGTCACCTTGCCATTATAGAGATACTCAGGAATCACCTTTTCTTCGATGCCGTGCATGGACGTGTTTGGCTTTAGCCCGCAACCGATAAACAATATTTTCCCATGCTCATCTTTAAGCTTAGAAAGTGGTGAATGCTGGCCGACAGGTGTAGTATCCTTCTCATGATCTCTAACAAAAAACTCAGCTTTATTTCCATAGACAGCAATCGAATGGGTAGGATGAAGACTTCTCAATGTCCCAGGCCGCTGCCTGAAAAATTCTGAAAAGGCTCCCACGCACGAAGGACTATGATTAACCTTAAATATCGTCTGGTTTTCTGTCACCGATTCGTATGACAAGGCTGGCACGAGTAATGTGCCATTTTCTCCAATTGTTTTTAACAACGAAGAAGTCACAGTTTCCGGGCCTCCATCAACTTTCCCAAAAGATTTAAAAGAGGAATGTACCAGTAAGCTGTCTCCTTTTTGCACGCCAAGGTTTTGTAAATCGCTTATTAGTTTTTTCAT
>CAYREN010000738.1:0-2139 GCA_964423255.1 uncultured Roseivirgaceae bacterium
TCCATAAATCAACAAATAAATCTTGAATACTATCTTGGGCTAGATCGTTAAAAGGAGCTAGCGTTTTCCCATAATTATATAGAGAATCAATGTTTCTCTCATATATTAATTTATAGGCAATAAGACTTCCTGCCTTGAAAGCTGCCCATAGCTCTTTGTCAGTTTGCCGAACATTTTTTTTCAATGGCCCTTTATTAATATAAACGCTCTTTCCCCTTTTCTGAGGAAATTCTTTATTCGCATTTATAATATTTTTAGCCATTATATTTATGAAAAAACAAACTAAGCTATTAAAATATTTATATAAATTCTAAACTAATAAACGATTAAAATACTTTAACAAGAAAAGAATAAATTATTGACGGAGAAAATAATTACGCTTTACAATAATATTTTCACTATGGGTTAAATTGTATGTCAGGGAACCTAATGCACCTCAATAACTATCTTTCCCCAGTGAACACCTCTGAACATTGGCATGTGGGTTTTTGTCTCGTATTTGCCCATTAATTTTAACTGATGACCAGTAGGGCAATTTTCACTTATCCTTATCACCGAATTCAATGTAATTCCATCTTCTTTCCATTTGCCAGGTAATGTCTCATCGCTTATTCGTTCTGAAGTAATGTACGGATCATCATAGAAAAGTTGAAGTCGGTGGTCACCAAAATAAATCATAACTTCTTCACCTGGTGAAGCTATGCCATCTCCATTGCCAACTCCAAATACAGTATCTTTTATCAACAGACCATCATCCATCTTCAAATTGTTGAAATAAGGCACATCAAAAATTACCGGAATTACCAATTCATCTTCTATGACAATGGTGTCAAATTCAATGCTGACCTTGATTCTTACTTCTGCCGGTGATCCATCAATTGTTGGCTGTTTTTTGCACAGGATTCGCACAGGATTTAGATCAATAATCCGATCATTGGAAATCGTAACGGATTGTGTTGAATCAAGAATTATTATTGTACTATCCGGAGCACTAATGGATATTTTAGCCTCCGTGTCCTCATCAGGCAATTCACCTAGATTAATCATTTTTAGGGTCAATGTGTTTCCCTGTCCTGATCTTATCAACTTTTGATTTTTATTAATACTGTAATCAATCATCTTAATTATGGGACTTTCACCGGATTTGTAAATACCAATTTCATGTTCAGAATTGATGAATTCAAAATTAAGACGCCCGGATAAGTCGGCTTTCTGAACACTATAATTTATTAACCTGCTGTTTTTATCATAGTCCTGAATTTGATACGTTGCTTTTGGTTCGTAGATGGGTGCGGTACTTATTTTTGATGAGAAATCCAGACTTGGACCATTTGGCAACCACGCTTTTGTATAGTAACCAAATCCAGTTGAGGCAACATTTTTTAAGTAAATAAATCCGGGAATATCCTTATCGCTACTCACTTGATAATTCCACACCTTAAAATTCGCATATAAGTCGTAGTGCGACCATTGATTTTTACGCGGCATTGGGTTTTTAAAACCATCGGTTACAAATTTCATAGCCTTTTCAAAAACTATGGTTTCTCCCGGATCATCTACTTTATGACCTCCTTCAAATTCCCAATATTCTAAACTAACATCCCCATCCCATTCAGCACCATTTTTCACCTCTCTGTTCAAAGCACTCAGCTCACCGGCAGAGCTATTGTGCAACCTTGTTCTTACATCCCTCAGATTTTCGAAAGTATATCTTAGCGGATATAGGGAATAATTATCAGGGTAGCCAACAAAAAACTCCACGCTTCCAGAAAGATCGGCAGCACTGCTTATCAAATGGGGGTATTTACCTGAAAGGAAAAAAGACATAAACCCACCCATGCTATAACCAATAATTGCTCTTGAATTTCGATCTGTCCTCGTTTGATATGTACTATCAATGTGCGACACCAATTCAGGGAAATAATCCTTAATTTGAACTTGATAGTTCATATGTTGGTGATAACCTATGTTATATGGACGAGGTTCTGACGCTTCCATATTCCCATCCATCATTACGAGAATAACCTGATATTTATCAGCCAATTTATCCAGCATTGAAAATTCAATTTTAGCTCCCGATTTAAAAGCCCTACCTCCCCATCCATGAAAATAATAGATTACCGGAAATCTTTGGCCAGA
>CAYREN010000739.1:0-2129 GCA_964423255.1 uncultured Roseivirgaceae bacterium
GGGTTTTCTTCGTTACCGACAAAACTATAGTATTCGGGATGAAAGCTAAAAGTATTCAAAAGAGTCAGCGGATCTTTTACCAATATACATCCAGCTTCCAGTGGGCTGTACAACCATTTGTGTGGATCGAGGGCAATAGAGTCTGCAAGTGCTATTCCCTTGAGCTGTGGAGAAGCTTCCGGTAGTGCTGCTGCCGGAGCGCCATACGCACCATCAACATGAAACCAAAGATTGTACTTTTTGCAAATGCTCGAAATCTCCAGTAAAGGGTCAATAGCCCCCGTACCTACTGTGCCTGCAGCACCAACAACCATAAAAGGCAATAGGTCTTCAGATTGATCCTTTAGTATTTGACTTTGAAGATCTTCCATATCCATTTGCTGCTCATTATTAACTTTGATCCAGCGTATAGAATTGGTTCCTAAGCCGAAAATATCAGCTGCTTTTTCAATCCATGTATGCGTACTTTTGGATGTATAAACCAGTAGTTGTTTGTTTGAGGCACAAATTCCCTCATTACGTATATTCCAGTTGACTTTTGAGGTGCGTGCAGCTAAAAAACCAATGAAGTTGGCAATATTTCCACCACTAACCAACAGACCGCCGCAATCTTCCGGGTACCCAATTAGGCTTGCAATCCAGCGAATCGTTTGTGTTTCAATTTCTGTTGCCATTGGTGATAGGGCTGCTGCGCCGACATTAGCGTTTACTGCTGAGGCCAGTAAATCTCCCAATGCTCCAATTGGTGCTGCCGAGGAAGTAACGTAACCCCAAAAACGAGGATGGCCATTAAAAAGAGAATGTTTGAAGAGTAAGTCTGTAGCTTCTTCAAGAAGAAGCTCCGGTGCAGAGCCTTTTTGTGGGATTTGATTATTTCCCAATGTTTTACGAATGTCACGGGCCGATTTACCAAATGTCACCGGTCCATCATTAATGTTAGACAAAAATGATGCAATGCTATCGACAACCTGATGCCCAACCTTTCTAAATTCTTCGGTTGTCATTTCAAGAGGTACATTGCGATGATTTGGCATTTCTATTTTACTATTGGATTTAGATTGATTATTTGTCATGTTCAGTTTACTATTTCGATAATTAAATTTAAGAATTGATTTGTTCAATCCTCATTACACAAGCTACATTTTTGTACTAAAATTCTGTAAATTGAAATGCACTTGTAATAGTCGCAATTAATAATTTATTGAAACTATGATTTTCTCAAAAGTATCTTCCCTGATTCTGGTCATTTGTTTGTTAAACACCAATGGCAACTGTCAAAAATCTTTATCAAAGCTAAAAGTCTCAGTTATTGACCAAACAAATAATAAACCGACTCCGGTGAGGGTAAAGATTACGGATTTGAAAGGCCATGTCACTGCACTTCCAGTTAATGCTATTTCGGTAATGTATGGAAGAAATGATAAACCGGAGAGATACGGGTATCAACCGGATAGTTCTTTTTATGTCGATGGAAATTTTATTACTGAACTTAAAGAAGGAAAATACACCATCAATCTATCAAAAGGAGTTGAATATCTCGATCAAAAACATACCATTAGCTTAATATCTGGTGAATATAAAAATTTGAATTTTGAAATGAAACGCTGGATAAATATGCCTGATTCCGGATGGTACTCGGCCGATGACCATATCCATATCAGGAGATCACCCAGGGAAAATCCATTAATATTGAAATGGGTGGAGGCCGAAGGATTAAATATAGGCGTAATGCTTCAGATGGGAGACCTTTGGACTACCTATTTTTCTCAATATGCATTTGGAGAAAATGGAGTTTACCAACAAAATGAAAGTTTGCTTACTACCGGTCAGGAAGAACCGAGAACTCATGAAGTCGGCCACACCATAGCCATGGTTGCTGATGATTTTGTAAGATTTCAAAATGAATATTACTACTACGATAAGGTATTTGACGGGGTACATGAGTTAAACGGAATTATGGGTTATGCACATCAGGGCATGTCGTTTCATGGCTCTCGTGGAATGACAATGGATGTGTTGGATGATAAAGTTGATTTCCTGGAGTTACTTCAATTTTGTGTTGAAGGAGGCCCGTTGCTAACTCAAAATTATTATCGTTTCCTTGATCTCGGATATAAACTTACTGCTAC
>CAYREN010000740.1:0-2128 GCA_964423255.1 uncultured Roseivirgaceae bacterium
GCAGCGTCGCCCTGGTGATGCATTCCTTCATCCAATAAAACCTTCGTTTCTTCCAGCACCATAAAGTTAATATTAGGAAATAATGTCTCTATTTCATTTTTACTATACAACAAGTCTAAATTTTTTGGTCCACCGGAGTCTCTATCTATTTGGCTTTTGCTAAAAACTTCTATAATCAATCTTCCTCCAGGTGCCAGGCACTGCTCAAGGTTATCAAATAATATTTTTCGTTCATCTCCACTAAAATGAGCAAATATTAAAGCGACAACATCGAACTTCTCATTTGTTTTGAAATCAGTAGCATTTTGTAATTGATAGTCAATATCTACTTCATATTCCTGTGCGAGAGCCATTGCTTTTTTCTTGCCTTCCTCACTAAAGTCGAAAGCAGTAACTCCCCAGCCTTTTACGGCAGCATAAACAGCATTTCTTCCCTCGCCTTCAGCAGGAAGTAAAATATTTCCTTTTTGCAATTCAATGAGCTGCCGGGTGAAAAATACATTTGGAGCTTTTCCGTACATATACATTTTTTGCCCAAATCGCTCGTTCCAAAATTCTTTCATTATTAGCTTATTGTTGAATTTGTATCCGAAAATATTCCAGCAAATGTAATCTTATATTTGCCATCATTGTCCATCTAAAGTTAAATAATATCCAAGTGTGCAAATATTATTTAGCACTTTATGGACAGACTCAAAATACATTAGAAGACAACTATGGTAGAAAATTGTTTTGATGGTAGGCTTTTTTTAAAAAGTATCAGAATGAGGTTAAAGCCTGTAGGCTATTGCCGTTTTATTGTTTGGATTTAATTGAATGTAGGCTCTATTTTAATTGTCTGATCTCCTTTTCAATAAGTTCTTTCAATTGTCTGGCGCTATTTTTACCGTTGGAGACAAATGATATTTCATAGGTTTTTAGATTGTTTTTGTCATCAAGAACCTTGATGTCGGGATAAGATTTGTATGAACTCCACGGAGAATTTAAGATGAGTTCGGTGAGTTTTTGTGTAGCATCATTTTCATCGACGCTTTTATCCATTTCAATTGTAAATGTACTTTCACCACCACTTGTTTCCTTGATATTCAACTCAATTGATTTTTGGTCTATTTTGGAATACGGGATTTTGAAGTCACTGCCATTTTCTGATTTTACCTCCATTACCAGTGTTCCTAATTTTTTTACCACTCCTCTGATTTGATCCGACTTAAATAATTGACCTTGCGATAGATTAAATCGAGACTTGATCTGAACCCCTGAAATATAGTCCTTAACAAAAAACCAAAATACCAATACAAAGCCCAGGGTGATAATAAGTGTATTGATATAGAGATGAAATTTTGAATCTTCAAATAATGTATTTGAAGCCCAAATAGTAAATAATCCCCATGCGAACAGTTCAACAATAGGGAAGAATCGCCTGATGTGTTTCAGCAGATTACTTTCGATATTTAATCTGTCAAACATCTTTCTAACAACAAAATTAATTGAAAGAAAAATTATCAGAAATATTATGATAGTGGGTATTTTCACAGCAGTTCTTTTTGTTTTAAGATACTCACAACGAGTGGTTCGGCATAGGGGTTTACAATAAAGACGCCTTCTGACTTTTCAGTCACCAAACCGTTTAATCGCAACGGGCGAAGTGCAATTTCCATTTCTTGTTCTGTCGAAGCAAATACCCTTGCAAGCTTTTTAAAATCCATGCGTTTATGCATCGAAATTTGTTGAAGCAATATAAATGCCTCTTCATCAATATTTGATAGTATTTCATCGTCTGGGATATTGGGATAATCTATTACCAGTTGTTCATTTTTGTACTGCAATATATTGCCCAACCAGGCGTTTAATGTCACGCCGGGATTACCCTTGCTGTAGTCAAAATATTTTGTGAAAAGCTTTGCAAGCCGTAGGTGCGACAGATTTTCTTCCTGATGGTCTTCTAAAATAAAACTCAAACCGCTGGACTTATGTCGTTTCATAATTAGGGTTTTAAGACTTTCAGAATCCAGGGGTTGGCATTGAATTACGCCGATCATATGGTCCTGGAGATTTAACACATTATTGACCAGATCATAAGCAAAGATGTTCATATTGATTACAAACAGGTACGATTTGCTGTATCGAT
>CAYREN010000741.1:0-2121 GCA_964423255.1 uncultured Roseivirgaceae bacterium
GCACACTTTAAAAACTAACAGGGCTCTACCAAGTTATCAATTAATTTATGGGTGTCTTTATTAGTCATTTTTTATTAGTCGTCGGGTGTCTTTATTAGTCGTCGTTTAGTCGTTTAGTCGTTTAGTCTATGGTGTCTTTATTAGTCTAGTTTGTTTATACGTTTGAAACCGGAATCGCCTGTTCATTTTTACGACTTGAATACGTGACGGAACGTCGCAGCCATTCGTGAACCAGAAAGAGCCCATAACTGCCGTCATCTCCCAAACAAATATCGCTCAGATCAATATATGTGAGCAACGTTAAAACGGCATGTATGTTGTCTACCGGGATGTCTTCACTCAGCAAAGGGTTGGTACGCTGCAATTCAATATAGCGGTCATCGGTGTTTTGAACACGAGTATCAGGTTGATCGGGCATGGCCATGTCTCTCCTTGTTTTGGCTGAAAACACAACCCCAATGAAGGGTGGCCGGGAGTTTACATTAGCCTGAAAATAACGCCCTACTGGGCGTGTTAAACACGTACTATAGGACGTATAAATGAATCTTGCAAGTAATAAATATTGGCAAGAGGTTAGAATTGGATACAAAATTCGCACTTGGGAAGTTGGTGAGGAAAAAACGGATTGAGAAATCTTGGACGCAAGAAAAATTGTCGTCCGAGGCTGGGATCAATAATCGCTTTCTACAAAAGATAGAAGCAGGCGATAGAACACCATCCCTCATTACTATTTTTAAATTAACTTCTGCACTCGATACGACACCTGAGAAAATAATTACGCCGATTTGGAAGGAATGGCAAAAAGAGCATCAGTAAAACCGAAGGGGTCAGCTCTTACCTTTTGCCTTTCTTGAGTCAGACAAGAGGGGGCAAGTCTTTACTTATAGTAATTAATTTCTGTACGTCCATGCCTGAGAAAAGTAAGGGGCCACAATACACTTAATTATTATACCCACTGCCCTTCGAACTCGGCTTTTTTCAAATCACTTTGTAAAAAACGTCCTGCTTTTTCGATAAAACTTTCGCCACCCAAAGGTCTACCCATTCGCCTATATTGCTCAAATTCAGCTCCGGAATCAGCTTGCGCTTCTGTCAGATAAGTTTTCCAGTCACCTGCCAGAAAAAGCAGGTTTTCCGGCAAGATAATTCCCAGGCTGTCTTTTCCTGCCAAATGGGCATGTACGCTACTCCAGAGATAGTCCCAAGATTTTTTCACTATTTCCGCTTTCACCGAATTTAATTCAGCATACGCTGCCGCCAGCCAGAGGTAACCTTTCCAGTCAATACTGATATCTCGGGTTGCAATATATCTCACCATGAGATACTCTTGCTCCTATGCATATTATTACACGAAAGCGATTGCTGAAATTTTCTGAAAAACATCCGAATACTTCAGTCTCACTGGATGCGTGGTATCGAATTGTTAAGCAAAGTGAAATACCTGACTTCTCAAGTTTAAGGAAAATTTTCCCAAGTGCAGACAAAGTTGATAACTTAACAGTATTTAACATAGGCGGTAACAAAATAAGACTCATTGCTGCTATCCACTATAACACTCAGTGTTTATATATTCGCCATGTGTTAACACACAAAGAATATGATAAAGAAAAATGGAAAAAATCATGAATAGACAATTAGAAAATATCTCAAAAGTATGGCCAACTATAAAAGCTGTATTTTCAGTACCACACTCTGAAAAGGAATATCAGGCTTTAGTCAAAACACTGGATAGCCTGATTGATGAAGTGGGGGATGATGAAAATCATAAACTGGCTCCCGCAATGGAAACAATCGGAAATCTAATAGCGCACTATGAAAACCAAAAGTATCAAATAAAAAAATCAACCCCTGTAGATACCTTGAAATATCTCATGCATGAACACGGATTGAAGCAGTCCGAGCTAAAAGAAATAGGGAGTCAAGGTGTGGTATCCGAGATATTGGCCGGGAAAAGATCATTAAACCTTGAACAGATAAAAAAAATAAGTAACAGGTTTCATGTCTCACCAGTGGTATTTATGTGAATACTCCACTATGTAACTTATGTCGGCGTCGCAAAAGCTACCATAAAATAGGACACCCACTTTAATAAAATCGCAGCCAATTATCTGAAGCCACCCA
>CAYREN010000742.1:0-2116 GCA_964423255.1 uncultured Roseivirgaceae bacterium
ATTCGGAATTGTTTTTGCCGAAGCAATGGCTTGCGGGCTGCCAATTATTGGCGGTGAAACAGGAGGCGTTCCGGATTTAGTTAAGCCTGATAATGGGATACTGGTTCAGCCTGGAAATATTGAAGAAATAAAGAAGGCAATATTGATAATGAAGTCATCCCCTGAAAAAAGAAAAATAATGGGGGATAAAAACAGGGCAAAGGTTGTTAATCATTACAGTTGGCAGAGTGTTGCAGGGGAATATATGTTGAATTATCGCAGGAAACATTCGGTTTGATAATTATAAAAAAGATCGTAACTATTCAGTTGCACCCAATCTGCTGGCCGGATAATACCGTCCACATCTAAAACAGTATGATGGGAAAACAGGGTGGTTCGCTGAAAAGACAAAAAATAAGTTGGGGACTAATGTGAAGATATTAATTGACGCACGAGTAACGACTATTGGTGGACCTAGTACTTACATGAATTCGCTGGTAGAATCCATTTTAAAACATGACGCTACAAATAATGAATATTTCGTCCTTTACAATAAAGGACAGAAACAAATTTTTCCTGGCAAGTCAACAGCTCTTGTAACCAGTTCGAAAAGTCCTATTTATTGGTTATTCTGGGATAATGTTATACTTCCCCGAATAGTAAAGAAGCATAAAATTGATATTTATCATTCATTAAAAAGACCAGAAATTGCAAGGATAAAAACAAAAAAAATTATTACCATCCATGCGGCTCACCCTTTCATGCATCCTCAGTTACAAACAATCGGTGAGAAAATTTATTGGAATCAAAGACTTAAAATGGCAGCAAGGAAGGCGGATGCAATAATAGCCGTTTCTTCTACAGATCGACAAAATCTCATTCAATCCTTAGATCTTCCAGCAGAAAAAGTGAATGTGCATCATTTAGCATTAGATAAAAAATATACTGATGCACCTTTATTATCCAGGCACAGAGAAGGCAAAAAACAAGCTAATCTACCGGGGAAATATATTCTTTTTATAGGAACACAGTTTCTTTATAAAAACATACCATCAATGCTAAAAGCATTTAAAATGGTTAAGAAAAATCAAAAAATTCCCCATAAATTTGTTTTAGTTGGCAAAGCCGGTTCGGCGTCTAAAGAAATTAATAAGATGATTCAGGAGTTATCACTTTCTGATGATGTCATTATGCCAGGTATAGTTGATGACATTTCCGCAATATATGCCAATGCTGATGTGTTTTTATTCCCTACTCTGTATGATGCATTTGGTTTCCCTGTTTTGGAGGCAATGGCTCATGGTGTTCCTGTGATTATTTCTACGGCAGGTGCATTGCCTGAAGTTGCTGGAGAGGCAGCACTGAAGTTTGATCCTTTTGATGTTGATGGCATTTCAAAGGGTATTCATAGTTTGATTACTGATACTGCATTACGAGATAAGATGATAAAAAGAGGCTATAAAAGAATACAAAAGTTTTCATGGGAGCGTTGCGCCAAAGAAACAATTAGCGTGTATAAAAAAGTGTTTGATACGTGAGGAAATTTTGGTCTTGTTGTCATGATGATTCTAGAACTTATAGCTCCTAATATTCTCACCACCATTATGACCAACTATGGCTATTAACGAAAACCGCAGCAAAGAGAAAACAAAGAACAAACTATTGTCTGGCGGGCTTTGGGCTTTGGGGGGAAAGATCATTGGCGGTTTTGGCGTTCTGGCAATTGTTGGCCTTTTGGCGCGACTCCTGCCCCCTCCCGAACTTGGTGCTTACTTCTTGTGCCTTAGCATTATATTTGTCTTGAGTTCAATTGGATGTTTTGGGCTTGAGCAAGGCACCTTACGGCTTGTTTCAGAAGGAATGGCTCTGGAAAAGGAAGGGAATGTTATTAAAATCATTCTAACCTCTTTTTTTACCGTGCTGGTTGTTCTTATTACAGTTGGAACAACACTTTGGTTTTGGGGGCCATGGCTTGTCTCTGTTTTGTTTCAAAACAGCCTTTTGATACCAGAAGCACATTTGATGGGATTCTGGGTTGTTTCATTAGGCCTGCAGATCTTCATAGGAGAAACTTTTCGGGGCTTTCATGACATTAAGTTTGCGACATTATTTACCGGAACTATTCTGGGAGGAGGGC
>CAYREN010000743.1:0-2115 GCA_964423255.1 uncultured Roseivirgaceae bacterium
AAGCAGGAAAACTTAGAGAAGCTTCAGACGACATACATGTCGTAGATGCCAGTGAATCTTCGGTGCTTCACACTCCTCCTGGTGCTGATGAACTTCCTGAACGGCTAAATATGATATGCGAGTTTGCAAATAACTCAATGGAAAATGGGTTTATTCATCCTGTGATTAAAGCCATCACATTACACTTTATGATTGGTTATGATCATCCCTTCGTTGATGGAAACGGTAGAACTGCCAGAGCTTTGTTTTATTGGGCTATGGCCAGGCACGGATATTGGCTAATGGAGTTTGTGTCTATTTCCAGCATTATTAAACAGGCTCCGGTCAAATATGGTAAAGCCTACCTACATACGGAAACAGATGAAAATGACCTGACATACTTTTTAATTCACCAGATTGATGTCATAAGAGAAGGTATTATTTCACTTCATGAATATTTGGACAGAAAAGCTTCAGAAATTGAAAACGCTGAAAAGCTTCTTGATAACTCAAAGGCAAAAGGACAGCTGAATCACAGGCAACTTTTTTTGCTTAAACATGCACTCAAAAATCCTGGTGCTATATACAAAATACAAGAACATCAATCATCCCATGCAATTAGTTACCAAACAGCCAGAACTGATTTGTTAAAAATGTCAGATGAATTGAATCTTCTACGAAAAAGAAAATATAGCAATTCCTTTGTTTTTGTTTCTCCTCCAGATTTGGAAGAACGATTAAGCGATAAAAGGCGCTGACACAGGTGCGATTACCAGAGGTCAGACTCATTGCCCATTATCAAAATAACAATTTTGTCCGCTATATACCCGCCCTCTGAAATACCCAAAAGGCAAAAAGCAAAGCGAAAAAATAATTATCCATTTTCATTGCAGGAGATTAAATATGACCTGTAAAATTATGATAAAAAGATCAATTGAAGATGGCGACTTAACATTTAGTGGGCCTGGAGAAAATATTACCACAAAATGTTACTGGAACTTACAGAAGAAAATACCATCCGGGACTTATATGAACTGTTCCGCTACCACAATGGCAAGAAAGAAAAATTCAAAAGGAACCCCAAGAGAAGCAATATTTTTACCCGATGTTTCCGGGTTTTCGGGCATTTTTATACATATGGGAAAACCACCTTATCAAAAATGGTCCGATGGATGCATTGTTATTGAAGAAAACAAGATGCTTGAAATATACAATGCCATTTCTCCGAAAGACGATCATAACGTAATCGTTGTAATCGATGATTAACATCATAAGAAACCTGGCTCTATACAGCTTTGTCTTTTTATTATCTGCATGCTCAAGCATAAATGCATCGGAAAATACTGATGCCGGAGAGAGTGATTTTGATATTCTTCTATCAAGTCTTTTAAGCGTAAATCAACACCGGCACACCTATATTGACGAACAAGAAAACAAGCAGCCAAACTCACTTGGGCGCTTTAAAGAACTGGAACGGGTTTATATAAAAAACATTGAGCCTGATCTTAAGGGTGATAAATTCAGTTCCAAACGACTAAAAACGGTGATGTTTTTTTCATTTTATGCTGATGAAAAAAAATCTGCGGCATTTCAGGAATATCTGGCAACTGACTTAATGCCGATATATACCCGTAACCAGATGACATTCATGGCAATATTAAAAGAACTTCCTTTTCTTATTCCATCAAATTGTGACCGACTCAATGCATTCTTTGGTTTTGAAGGAAAAAACAGCAACAAAAAACAGAGCTTTATTGAAAAAAATCAAAAAACATTCACGAAATACTTAACCAATGAGCAAGCTAAATTGTGCATAAGTAAATTTGGCAAGCAGCCTTCCTAACCCCCCAAAATAATGAAAACCCAAGAAGCCATGGCAACATCAAATAATATATTTCCAGTTATTGGAATATGACAGTAACTGACTACAATGTTTGCATGATAAACATTTTTGCCTTTTCTCTTTATAACATGCAGATTGCAGGGTGGGCATATTTTTTGCCCGCGTGGATATGAAATCTCACCGCGTGGGCACAAACTACGGGCCCACCCTACCTTCCTGGAAATCTCCCACATGATATTTCCAAAATATGCCTTATTTCTCCCTCTTAATATTCAGCAGTATTTTCAATACTT
>CAYREN010000744.1:0-2113 GCA_964423255.1 uncultured Roseivirgaceae bacterium
ATTTACTCATACCACTCAGCGATCAACTCGATTGGTTTGCGCTGTAAATCAGGTACCATACAATTTTCGGATGGATAGCCAACTGGAATCAATAGGAATGGGCGTTCATTTTTTGGTCGGTTTAATATTTTTGTTAAGAAATTTAATGGGCTCGGTGTATGTGTTAGAGCACTTAAGCCGGCATTGTGAATGGCAGTGAGCAACATACCGCATGCCAGGCCTACAGATTCTTTCACATAGTAATTGTTCAGTTTTTTACCATAGTCATCCAGGTCATAACTTTTTGAAAACACTGCAATTAGCCAAGGTGCTATTTCCAGAAAGGGCTTTTGCCAATTTGTTTCGAATGGTTTCAAATCTTCCAGCCAGTCTTCACTCATTCGTGAATGATAGTTCTCATATTCTTCTTTTTCTGCAGCCTTCTTAATTTTAGTTTTCATTATTGGATTTGAAATAGGACAAAAAACCCATGGTTGTTTATGGGCTCCCGAAGGTGATGTGGAGGCAGATTTAATAATGCTTTCTATTACTTCTCTATCCACCGATTTAGAAGAAAATTCCCTGATAGATCTTCGTGTATCAAGCCAACTAAAATAAATCTCACTTTTATAAAGTGATTCTGTTGCACTTATTTTTATTGGATTATAGGGAATAAATTTTTCTTTTGACATTTCGGGTCTTTTAAATAAAGATTTAGTTATCAATAATTATTTCCTAGATAATTCGGATTAATACACATAAAAATATATGGAAATAAAGTGACTTGCACTTCCACACAATACAAAAATATGCCATATCGAATGATGATATGCCATGCGCTTGTTAGCATAAAATATTGTACCTATACTATAACAAATTCCTCCAATCACAATCCACATCAATGCACCACCAGAAAGAAACCTATAGAATGTAAAGCCTTTAAAAATTGCCATCCAACCCATAGCGAGATATATGAGCAATGAAATTTTTTCGTATTTACCAATTGCTATGAGTTTAAAAATAATTCCTCCAATGGCAATGCTCCACATAATAATGATAAACGAGACATTGATTTTATCCTTTAGCCCCACTAACACAAAAGGTGTGTAAGTTCCCGCTATCAATAAAAATATCGCAGCATGGTCTAAAACTTTGAAAATGGCCTTTACTTTTGGTCTGGAAGAGGCATGATACAAAGTTGAAGCCAGATATAAAATTACAAGAGACCAACCAAAAATATATGCACTAACTATCTCCTGTTGATCCTGATGACCGTAAGCCTTAATTAATAGTAAAAATGAAGCAGGAATAGAAAGTAATACCCCAAATCCATGAGTATAAATATTTGCGATTTCTTCCTTAATTGCAGGTGGACTTACATGGATATTTTGACTCACAATATAAAGATGAAGAATATAAGGTATAAATGTATATAATAATTTTTTATAAGAAAAGTACAATTTATTGATTTGAAAAATTGTTCGGTTAAACAAATAAATTGGGTAGTTGGTTTAATCAATTGAATATGTGGATGTTAAAAGAAAAGCAACAAAATTGTGGATAACTTATCAATTAAATACTTGCATTGAATTTACCTATTGCCTACTTTAACTTTCGAATTGGTACTTTATCAACATTGTATTGATTATTTTTTTGTTTCAGTCCATCTCGCAGTAAACTAGACAAAATACCGGTCATAAGATTATAAATTATTTAACGATAGTTTATATAATAATTGTAGAATAGTACAATTTACTAAAATAATTGTATAGGTAGAATAATATTAAAATTTGTTTGAAATGACTAAAAAAACGTTAGACACAGTACAAGAAGTAAAAGGCGCCTCGCAGCATGAATCTAATGCCATGAATAAGACTTCCTCAAAAAAAAAAATTGAATTTAAAGCGCCAACCAAAGTCGTAAAAAGAGATGGGAGAATAGAAAGCTTTGAAGCCACAAGAATAGAAGTTGCCTTAACCAGGTGTTTCAAAGGATTGGAAAGGACCAATTTTGATGCCCAAAAAATCACCAAACAAATTATAAATATTGTTTCAGCCAAATTTGAGCAGCCAACCGTCGAGCAAATCCAGGATATTGTAGAAATGGTACTGCAAGCTGCAGGAGAATATGAAGC
>CAYREN010000745.1:0-2107 GCA_964423255.1 uncultured Roseivirgaceae bacterium
AACCTAATTATTTTGAAGATCAAAAAGAAAAAAGATTTCACCGCAGAGGCGCTGAGACGCAGAGAAAAACCTAATATTTGCTTGCAGCGCCGTAGGCGTCGCTAACAAAAAACTCTGCGTCTCAGCGCCTCTGCGGTGAAAAGCTTTTTATGCTTTGGCTAGTTCAGCGCGCATCGCTGCAACGACAGTATTGTAATCATTTGCATCATCAGCACCTTTTGCACCAAAGATGGCAGAACCGGCAACAAAGGTATCTGCACCGGCTTTTGCGATTTCGCAGATATTATCAACTTTCACACCGCCATCGACTTCCAGACGAATATCCAGACCAGACTCATCAATCATTTTACGAGCTTGACGCAGCTTGGGAAGGGTTGATGGAATAAATGACTGACCACCAAAACCGGGGTTCACTGACATCAATAAGATCATATCGACTTTATCCATCACATAATCCAGATAGCTCAATGGCGTTGCTGGATTAAACACCAGTCCGGACTTACAGCCAGATTCACGTACTAGCTGCAGACTACGATCGATGTGGCCACTGGCTTCAGGATGGAAAGTGATATAAGTCGCCCCTGCTTCAGCAAAATCGGGAATGATGCGATCAACTGGATCAACCATTAGATGCACGTCGATATCAGCGGTTACACCATGTTTACGCAAGGCATCACAAACCAATGGACCAATAGTCAGGTTAGGTACGTAATGATTGTCCATCACATCAAAATGCACGATATCTGCGCCCGACGCCAGCACGTTATCCACCTCAGGGCCTAATATCGCAAAATCTGCTGATAGGATAGATGGTGCTATTTTAAAATCTGCCATGGTAAAACCTCTTAAGTGTACAGTCTAAAAAAGTGGCGCATTTTACCCCATTGTCGCGAATGACTCCACAAACCATTTGCCCGCGGATACTCTAAATTAAGTTAATTGGAATACTCCCAGTCCTTTACAAGACTCTAGCCACACGATTATGATGCGCATTCATTTACGTCAAAATATTGAGTTAATTATGTTCTACAGTATTGCTTTCCACCTTCTTGCCGCCGTTATCTGGGTTGGCGGTATGTTTTTTGCCTACAATGCATTGCGCCCCGCTGCCGCGCAGGTACTAGAACCACCATTACGTCTCGAACTCTGGGTCCAGGTGTTTCGTCGTTTTTTTGTCTGGGTCTGGCTGAGCATCGCTATACTGCTGGCAACCGGTTACTGGATGTTATTTAATTATTTTGGTGGATTTGCCAGCGCGGCGATGCACATCCATATCATGCATGGTGGTGGTTTGCTGATGGTAGCCATCTATCTGCATGTGTTTTTTGTACCGTACCGTCGATTAAAACAAGCCGTTATTATTCAGGACTACCCGCTAGCTGGCGTACAACTTAATCAGATTCGCCAACTAGTGGGACTAAATACCGTACTCGGCTTAATCGTTATTACAATCGCCAGTGCGGGCCGTTATATGTGATTTTAGCCGGCAGAATTCACTAAACTACATTAGTGATATGGAATATTAGCGAATTTTAAGGTAATATCTCCCGCCAATAGAATCTAATTTACGCTTAAAAAAATTAAGCCATTGATTTTTAAAGACTTTATAACTATTAATATCTTTTCGAAGAATATTAATATTTAAAACAACCTAGGAGTTATCTATGAAACGTCAAATTTTAGCTGTTGTATCTGCTTTAACCCTTGCTGCTAGTGCAAACGTTGCATTTGCGGCTGATGCTGCTGCTGGCAAAGCCAAAGCAGCTTCTTGTGCTGGTTGTCATGGCGCAAGCGGTATTAGTGCAGTACCTACATACCCTAACCTTGCTGGTCAGAAAGAAGCTTATCTTTCTAAGCAGATGAAAGCATTCAAGGATGGCAGCCGCAAAGACCCAACAATGAATGCTATGGCTGCGCCTTTAAACGATGCGGATATAGCTAACATTGCTGCTTACTACGCAGGCATTAAGTAACCACATCGCCATCTTTGGCTCATTGTGGAATACCGTCCATCCGTGGACATAAGATTCTAAAAATCATTATTAGAATCTTAAAAAACGCCATAGGTGTCGTCACCCATGGCGTTTTTTTATGTCCATGGATAGAC
>CAYREN010000746.1:0-2106 GCA_964423255.1 uncultured Roseivirgaceae bacterium
ACAATCAATGACCATTAGTAGAACTTCATTCTGATTAATTTGTTCCATCAGATAAATATCACCACCGATAATATCTTTTGGCTGCCAAATAACAAAAGAGTCCTGAAAAAAGGCTTGAAATAGTTTCCTATCCGGAACTAATGCACCCTGAATAAGTGCGGCATATTCAATTGAATCCTGAGTTTGTTTATGAATTTTTTGAATTTCAAGCTGCTGTTTAACAACTAAATTATGCGCATTTTTTGCTTCTGTAACATCAACCAAATTACCATTTAAAATGATTTTTTTACTGTTCTCATCTTCCGATATTTCATCAGTATTTTGTTTATTAAATACTTCTGTTACTGAAGCTTCCATATGAATCCATTTTATTTCTCCTTCAGAATCAAGTAAGCGATATTCACAATTAAAATATTCTAGTGTATTCACCGAATGATTCAGCATATTAAGAAAGCGTTCCTGATCATCCACACATATAGAATCAATAAAAATACTAAAATCATCTACTAATTGTTCTGGCTCTATGCCTTGCAATTGCTTTATTCCATAACTAATAAAATTAACTTTTATTTCATCGTTTAATAACTGAAATTGATAAACCACCCCGGGAATACTATTAGTAATATTTTCCAGATGTAGTTTGGCTTGTTCAGCCATTAGTTCTGATTGTTTCCTCTCGGCTATTTCACTAATGAGGTGATCTTTTACTTGTAATCGTTCAGTGATGTCATTAAATGCTACGACAGCACCTGATAATTGATTGTTTTTTAATATGGGTCGTGCCTTATATTCAACAGGAAAGCTACTACCATCTTTTCGCCACAACAGTTCATTTTCAACATGTCCAATAACCCCTTCCTTAAGCGCATGAAACATAGGACACTTTTCTATTGGGTAGCTCATGCCATTAGCATAAGAATGATGTATCAAGGCGTGTATGTCCTGCCCCAGAATCTCATTTTCAGTATATTGCAACATTTCCAGGGCGGCAGGATTGATAAAGTTAACCAGACCATCACTACCCACACCAAAAATACCTTCACCCACTGAGGTCAATAGTAAGCGTGTTTTTTCTTCAGCTTCAATTTGAGCATTCATTTGCTCTTGGATAGCCTTTCTCATTGAAAAAAATTCGCGATTCATCACGCCTATTTCATCATCATAAAATTTTTTTTCTTCAATATTTCCAGAACCTGATTTGAATCGTTGCAAAGTGTCACTTAAATAGGCTAAAGGCTCACGAATTTTTTTAACCATCATTAAGTAGATTATAAGATTAGCCAGAATAAAAACAACACTGGCTATAGCAATGGTTTTATAGGCATTAGCTATATTTTGTCCTAGTAGACTTATGCTTGCATCACTTCTATATTTGATGCTATTGAATACATTATCGACAGAGTGCATCAACACAGCGCTGGCTTGAAAATAAGCGGGTGAATATAACTGTTGTAGAGCCAATGATGACTTATTATTTTTTACAGCTCGAAAAGCTTTAACCTCCAGATTTGCTAAAACCGTTGCATTACTTTTAGATTGCCTTAGCCATTTGAACTCTTCTTTTGAATACGGTAATGCTGCCATCAGTTGCATAAGGGAAATTTTTTCAGCATCTGGATGACGCTGTTTTTTTAATTCATCATCCAGATGCCAATAGGTTCCATAATAATTTTTTGGTCTTGGCTTTAATCCATTTTTAATGGCTAAAATGGCATCATAACTTTTCTTATATTCAAGCTTATTACTTGCGGCATAGCTTCTGGCATAAAGACTTAAATTATCGTAATCCTGTCTGAATTGCTCAACTAATGTAATCATTTCATGTTTATCCCTGTATACACCAGCTATTAAGTTTTCTATTCTATCCAGTACTACCAACTCATAAAGGATAAAAGTAACCATAATTATTTCAAATCCCACAATGAATAAAATAAATTGATTAAAGCTAATGTTTAGAAATTTTGACTTACTGTAGTTTTGAAAAATAAAATAGGCTGACAATAAAGTAATAAAACAAGCAAAAAACATTTCTTCTGCTGTTAATAATTCGACAAAAGAAAGATTGCTGATTTCCTCATTTAAAGTTTCATAATCTAGCACTGTTAC
>CAYREN010000747.1:0-2101 GCA_964423255.1 uncultured Roseivirgaceae bacterium
CCTTGTACTGCATAATTTCCAACTTTATAGCCGACAAATTCTTTCAAATCATTTTTAATAAAGTCATCTTCAAATTTTACGCAGAACGCTTTTCCAGTTTTCACTTCTCCTTCAGCTTCCCTTAACTCTACATCACTGTGCAAATAAGTTTCCATTGCTTCAATAAATCCACCTTTAGTAAGTAGTTCGTGAATGTGTACTAAGTTTTTTTCAATTTGATTTTCCATTTTATATTTAATTTAAATTAATAATAATTTTAGTGTGTAGTAATTGTTGAATTTTCTCTTCTAATTCTTTTTCTGTTCTTAAACCGTTAAGACTTTCTTTTACTTCCCCATCTTGAATAAAGAATAATGCAGGAATGCTTCTTACTTGAAATTTTTGCGATAATTCAGGGTTATTATCTACGTTTATTTTAGCTATAACAAAATCTGATTCGTGCTTTATAGCCAGTCTCTCAACTATTGGTAGTAGGGTTTGGCAAGGGCCACACCAATCTGCATAAAAATCTAATAATACTGGTTTATCTCCTTTTATGATTTCTTGAAAATCGTTGCTATTTTGTATTTCTCTCATTGTAATAAATTTTAGTTACTGAATAATTACAATGCAAAGTTGAGTCTGAAATGAAGATAATTGTTAGACTCTTATTCCCGAAGTGTTGGCAATATTTCCTTTTTCTTATAAAATACGGTAATCATTAGGAGAAATACCTTCTTGCTTTTTAAAAAATCTACTAAATGATTGAATATCACTAAACCCAATCTCATAACCAATTTCAGAAATGGTTTTATCTGAATACTTTAATAGTCGGTGCGACTCAAGAAGTAATCTATCTTGTATAAACTGAAGAGGAGTTTTATTTCCTAGTTTATTGAATAGATTAGACAGCGTTTTAGGAGCTTTATTTAATAAACTAGCATAATCAACAACACTATGCATTTCTCTGAATTTTTTCTCTACAAGGAAATTAAACTCTCTAACAATATCGGCATTAATGTTACTTATTGACTCAAAATTTATTTGCGTTTTATAGATTCTTGTACAGAGAATTAAGATTCTTTTTAGCATCATTTGCAACATTTCTAATTGCAAACTATCTCTTGACTCCAATTCCATATAAAGAACCTTCCATACCGTTTCTAATATTTCAATATCATTTTTTGGTATTTGAATGACTGGTAAAATTGATGAGCCATAATATAGAATACCTTTACAGCCTACTTCGCTATCATGATCTAAAATGCAGTAAAAGGGTTTGTTGAATTTTAATAACTTCAATCCATTAATCACCTCTATTTCCATTCTATGGAATTCGGTAATGCTGACAATTTCATTTGTATTGAATGTATGGTTTACAGAATCAATTTTTAGTTGATTTTTATCAGAGGTAAACCATAATAGTGATAATTCATTGCTATTAGAGGACTTTAATATATCGCAATTTTTTTGAGTAATATCTATTACTTCAAAATATTCTCTGTTATTTCCTTTGTATTGCAAGTTTTGTTGGGTTTTAGTTTTATGATTACTAAGGTGAGTCTGCGTATAAACTCCCTTTCAGCTTAAAAGTAATTCATAAAAAGCGTATTGAAGCTCTGATACTGTAGTAATTTTTCGAGCATTTTTAAGGGAAGCCAAAGTATAATTTCAAAAAGTTATTTGCTAGTAGAAGCTCAAGTTGCTCTGAATTGACTAATAATATAAACACCAGTCTTTATTGCTCCTTTCGAGGCCCTTATCAGGAAACTCTGAGGGGGAAAAAGTTAAAATTATATTGCTGTATGAATTAGATATCCTTTCTCTATTTACTTTTTATCAAATAGCGATAACAGTCTATTCTCACCTTGATTAAAATTGAATACTTTACTACGGGTAAAGAACTCATAAAATAAAGCGACTTTTTCCATATTTATAAATATTTCAAATATACCGTATTCAAGTCTTCAACCCTTCAGTGCAATTTCTGCAAATGTCTATTTCTTTTCTGTTTTTTAATAGCCGTGACCTAAAATCTAAGTACTTGGGCCCGTTCCAGGTTTCTGCAAATGATTGATCGTGAATATTGCCCATGGTGTATTTGGCATCTTTATCAAAACAG
>CAYREN010000748.1:0-2093 GCA_964423255.1 uncultured Roseivirgaceae bacterium
AAATAGAAATGGCTAATCCAGATGTTAATATAAATGAAATTGGAGCCATTATTGCCAAAGATGTGGGTATTTCAGGTAAAGTAATAAAAGTAGTTAATTCACCTTTTTTTGGATTACGCAGCCATATTTCTTCAATTCAACATGCCTTAAATTTATTAGGAATAAAAAATATTAGCAATATAGTGAATTCGATTTCATTAACGGAAAGCATTTCAAAAAACCAGCTTATTGATATGACTCAGTTTTGGGATAATGCAACAGATATTGCTATGGTTGCCGCCTATATTTCTCGCCTCATTGGCGTAGGGTCACCTAATGAAGCCTATACATTAGGATTGTTTCACAATGCTGGCATTGCATTACTGATAGAGAAATTCCCACAATACCTAAATGTTCTTAAGCTGGCATATGCTGAGAAAAAACGCCGTATTACTGATATAGAAAATGACAATATTGACTGTAATCATGCAGTGCTTGGATATTATATTGCCAAGTCCTGGAAATTACCTGTATACATCAGCGAAGCAATTGCAGATCACCATAAAACACTCGAAATATTTACTGATGAAGTAGCGTCTGATTTACCTAAAAAAAATTTACTGGCAATATTAAAACTAGCAGAAAATACTTGTAAAACATACCAAACCTTAGGCCATGAAACAAGTGATTTCGAATTTGATAAGCTGAAAGAAGATTTGTTTATTTATTTAGGTATTTCCGAATATGAATTTGAAGAATTGAAAGAAGAAGTGCTTAGTTTAGGCTTAATAATTTGAAGGATATATAAAAACAGGTAGATGATTAATATAAGGCACTAAATTTATATTGAATATTTACTATTAATTCGAGTGTTATCCTAATTTTTTTAATAGCTATAGAATATGATACTTGACCCTCATTTTTCAGTTTTAAGTCGTTCATAAACACGGTTGAACTGAACAGGCTTTGCTATATGCGAGGTTATAATAAGTGTCTTAACCCATAATTTCCCTGATGTTGAATTTAGATTGAAATGCTGGATAAATCTACCCACATTTAGAGTGTTTTCGACGACAAGTACATTATTTTCCCATCCTGCAATAGTTATTTTTTGGTTCAGATCGCCACTGCTAGAAACACTGGTACTACGAAAGTCAGTATACACTTCCTCCTGACCATCTTTAGTAATCATGGTAAGTAATGGCTCGTCGTGTCTAAGCTCTATAGTTTCTGATGCCTTCAATAGTGCCTGAAAACTCTGAGGCAGAAAACCATGCCTAAGATTATTTTTTTTATTATTCCTGGTATAGCCATCACCCCGTCTTCCCCCATTTCCTTTGCCACGGTGTTCGCCACTACCCCGACCATTCATACTTTTATTACTCTTGCTCTTGCCTCTACTAGACTGCCGCATACTTTTTTTGAGCTGTTCTTGTGGGTTTTGACTCAATTCCTTATTCAAAACCCATGTGCCTGTCAGGTTCGGTTTGACCAATGACATGGTATGGATATTAAGATCATCCTCGATATTTTGGTCTTTAATCGCTACGTCTTTGGACTGGGTGTTTACACAGCCTGAGATTACTAAAACAGTACAGAACAACAGAAAAAAATAAGTAGTGCTTTTCATCTTAAAATTTCGTAGGTAGAAGAGGTTCAATATTTTCAAATTCTGAATTGAAACAATGGGTGCTGATTCTGGTTCGTCCATGAACTCTAGCTCCCATTATTCCACTAAAGAAAGGTACTTAATTTTGCATTTTATTTTGATTTTTGTTCTTACGTTCCGCACGACGTTCTGGCCATTTTTCCTTGCGCTGTTTTTTCAATGCATCAAGTTTAGCTATTTGCTCAGAGCTTAATACGTCCTGCATACGAGTGCGTGTTTCTTTTTTAATGGCATCAAATTTTTCTTGCTGCTGGTTAAAAATGGCTTCCACTTTAATTCTTTGTTCTGCACTTAAATCTAGCTTTTTTGCTAAGCGTTCGACTTTGTTACCTCGATTTCCTTCGAAAGGTCCTCCTTCGCCACCTGGAAATGCTGCTACAGTTAAAGGAAGCGTTAAAGCTAATGCGATGGTTATGATTTTTTTGTTCATTTTAAGTCTCTCATT
>CAYREN010000749.1:0-2092 GCA_964423255.1 uncultured Roseivirgaceae bacterium
GATATCATTTTACATGAAGACACACAAAAACTTGACGAGGTAGTGATCAAGGCAGACAAGCCACTTTATGAAATGGTGATGGGCAAAATGATAGTCAACGTATCAAGCAGTATCACTTCATCTGGTCAGACTGTGATTGACGTATTGGAAAAATCTCCCAATGTATTGATCAATCGTCAGAATGGAAATATATCTGTTGGTGGGAAAAATGGGGTTATCGTATTGATTAACGGCAAACGCAGCAGGATGGATATGGCAGCTGTTTACCAAATGCTGGAGGGGATGAACGCAGGTGACATTGAGAAAATCGAAATTATGACCATACCACCGGCTAACTATGATGCAGATGGTGATGCAGGATTCATCAATATTGTTATGAAAAAAGGAACCGGAGTAGGCACAAACGGCTCAATTATGGCAAATCTTGGATATGCTTCCGGGCCCAGGGCAGGTACCAGTCTGAACTTGAGCCATCAGGCCAAGAAATTGAGTTTGTTTGGAAATTATTCATTTAATTATGTTGAATCTCAACAATTGCTAGACCAAAACAGGGAAGTAACCAATGATACAGAAACGATTATATCCTCTCAAGAATCAATTAGAGACGCAAAGAGGTCAACACATAATTTTCGACTGGGTTTTGACTACTATCTAAGTAAAAAAACTATAGTGAGTGGTTTGTTTAGTGGTTATAATAATTACTGGAAAATGACTGCAGATACAAAATCGGCCTTTGAGTATTCCATATCATCAGATACAATTATTGATATAGATTTGGGTGACACCAACGACTGGAAACACTTGATGGGTAATATAAACATCCAACATACCTTTGAAAAAGGGCAGGTGATCAATGCTAATCTGGACTATTTGACTTATGATAATTCCAACCCATCCTTTTACAAATACAACTATTACGATGGTGACATGAACTTTATAAAAAAAGAAGAAAGCAGAATTTCGAAAGATACTCCTATCAATATTTGGGTTGCCAAAATTGATTACTCAACTGATATAGGTTCTAAAGTAAAACTGGATTTGGGAGTAAAGGGTACTTTCTCAAATCTAATAAATAAGGTGCTGATGGAAGATAAAAAAGAGGGAGATTGGATAAAAAACGATATTTATAGCAGCTACGCAGACCTATCGGAAGATATATTGGCAACGTATGCATCCTTCAAAATAAACTTTAACGAAAATACGATGCTTAATGCAGGTTTGAGATATGAACATACTACTACTTATTTGAGTTCCAAAGAAGAAGCTGGATTGATAGACCGAAAATATGGTGACGTATTTCCAACGATATTCTTTTCCCGAAAGATCAATAAAAACAACATAATCCAATTATCCTATGGCCGTAGAGTAACGAGGCCCACATTTAATCAGATGGCGCCATGGGTTTTCTTCTCAGATCCAAGTACTTTTTTTAGTGGAAATCCAGATATTCTTCCTGCTTATACCAACAACATCAAAGCGGATTATTCTTTCAAAAGCTTTATTTTTTCATTACAATATAGCCATGACAAAAATGCAATATTAAGGTTTCTTCCAAGTGTAGATCCCGAAACCAATATTATGGTATTTTCTTCCGATAACATAGATAAAAGAGAAACCATCTCCTCTACAGTTACCTTTCCTTTCCAGATAACTGATTGGTGGGAAATGCAAAATAATCTTTCCGGAAATTGGCAGTTAATTGAAACTGTTTTTGATGAAAAAATGTTTAAAAGAAGCCAGTTTGGATACCAATTCAATACCACACAGACCTTTAAACTTCCCGGCAAATTTACCATTGAACTCTCAGGATTTTACCGATCTCCTGTTATCAATGGCTATTTTAACTGGCTTGCTATGGGATTTTTAAATTTAGGTGTACAGAAAGAACTAAATGACAATGGGACTTTAAGATTCTCGGTAAATGATATATTTGAAACAAGTCAATTTAGATGGGAAAATGTTGAGGAATCACCTTTTGGTGTGGATGGAAGAATTAAATTTGAAAAACGAGTATTTACCATCACCTATACCCACAAATTTGGAAGCAAAAAAATTAAAGGAGCAAGGAAGCGATCTGTTGGTTCTGCAGAGG
>CAYREN010000750.1:0-2089 GCA_964423255.1 uncultured Roseivirgaceae bacterium
AGTTTGCCGGGTTGGAGAAAGAGCGCCCGGATTATCCTAAAGGGAAAAGAATGCAGCCGATTTCCGCCGCGGAACCATGTAATACATTAATCTGGCAATGTGAATTTCCTGATATTGAATCTGCCTATAAAGCGCTTGACTTTTTTCATGGCGATGAAGCACATGAAGTCTTATTCAAAAAACAGGCGCCATTTTTTAAACAGGTAAAAATTGAATTTTATAAAAACCTTGATTATTAATTTATTCTTAATACCTATTATTCATTATAACATACAATATGAAAATAAAAATACCTGCATTCATTTTATTAATCTTATTATTGTTTCAGGCAGTGTCCTTTGCAGAAATTAGACTCCCTTCAATCATCAGTAGTAATATGGTTATTCAGCAAAACACAAGTGTACCCATTTGGGGTTGGGCTGATCCGGGTGAGAAAATTAATATAAAGGCTGGTTGGCTAAAAAGAGATACGGCTATAATTGCTAATGATAAAGGGGAGTGGATAGTTAAGTTGAAATCGCCAACTGCGGGAGGGCCATTCAAAATCACACTGATTGGCACGAATGAAATTGTTTTGGATAATGTGCTCTCTGGTGAAGTATGGTTCGCTTCGGGTCAGTCAAATATGGCGATGGCTTTGGAGAGATGCAATAATGCTGAAGAGGAAATTGCTGCAGCCAGTTATCAAGAGATAAGATTATTTCATGTTGAGCGAACGTCAGCTAAAGAACCGCAGTCAGATTGTAAAGGCTTATGGAAGGAAACTACCCTGGAATCGGCAATAGATTTTTCAGGAGTTGCCTACTTTTTTGCCCGTAAAATTTATAAACAGCTAAATGTGCCTATAGGTGTGATTAGCGCCAGCAAGGGTGGTTCATTGGTAGAAGCATGGACGCCAAGAGAGGTGATTGAGTCTGATGCAGAGCTGTCATTGATATTTGATATGTGGAGAAAATTTGAAAGTGAGTACCCTGAAGCCAAAAGAAACTATGACAAAGAATTAGTAGTGTGGCAAAATGAAAAAGAACAAGCACAGCTCGCAGGATTGCATGAACCTTCCAAGCCCGTCATGCCAGAAGTGATTCACATGATGACCAGGGCGCACATACGTCCTGGAGCTTTGTACAATGCAATGGTAGCACCTATTATTCCTTATGCGATAAAAGGGGCCATTTGGTATCAGGGCGAGAGCAATGTATCGAGGCCAGTTCAATACCAAAACTTTTTTCAATCGTTAATAACAAGTTGGCGTGAGAAGTGGAATATAGGAGATTTTCCATTCTACTTTGTGCAGATAGCTCCATTTCGCTACGATGAAAAATTGGAGAATGCATCTTTACTAAGGGAAGCACAAATGATGTCATTATCGCTTCCCAATACCGGAATGGTTGTCACCACTGATGTAGGAAATATTAATGATATTCACCCAAAAAATAAGAAAGATGTTGGCAAACGTCTGGCTATATGGGCTTTGGCAAATTCTTACGAGTTTGACGATCTGGTGTATTCAGGACCGTTTTATAAATTTATGGAAATTGAAGGCAATAGTATCCGCATTCATTTCGATCATGTAGGATCTGGATTGATGTGCAATGCTGATTCACTTACAGATTTTGAAATTGCCGGATCGGATAAAATATTTGTCAATGCCAGGGCAATCATTGATGGGGCTACTTTATTAGTTTCGTCTGATGAAATCATTTATCCGTTAGCAGTTAGGTTTGGATGGGGCATCATAACCTTACCCAATTTTTTCAATAATGAAGGATTGCCTGCAGCGCCATTTAGAACTGATGATTGGGAATAAGATATACACTGCTTTGCAAATACATAAAAGTTAAATATTAGTTGTCAAGATTCACAAGGTTGTTTAAGAAAACTTGAATTATTAGTTTGTTTCAAGTTTAGTGATTTATTTTTAAAATCGATTGGTCTTTCTATAAATATTTTTGTTTTTAATTCATGCCATGTTTTTGGTAAATTCAAGTCCGTTATCGGTAAGTACATGAGTTATACCAAAGGGGGAAAAGGTAAACATTTATTCATAAAATCTTCTGCGTTCTCACTAGTTTTGCTATCGTAAACTTCA
>CAYREN010000751.1:0-2086 GCA_964423255.1 uncultured Roseivirgaceae bacterium
ACCATTTGGGGAGTACTTGCAGGCAAATTGTTGATGAGCAGCAAAGCCCCAATGCAAAAACTAAAAATTCTTGTAATTGCAGGCCTGATTGGAGTAGTAGTGGGTCACGCGATTGATCCCTTTACACCAATAATTAAACGAATTTGTACTTCATCATTTATAATTGCCTCAGGAGGATGGACGCTATTGGCTCTCGCCATTTCGTACTGGCTAATAGACATTTTGAAACAAAAAAAGTGGTCCATGTTTTTTGCAGTCGTAGGAATGAATTCACTATTTATATACTTATTTGCCAACGTAGGAGGGTCAAATTTTATTCGACATATTGTTTACCCTTTTTCCATGGCATTATTTAGTTGGACAGGAAATGCAGCAGCTAACCTCCTAACCGGCATAATCGTCGTTTATTTGTTATGGTATATATGTAATTGGATGTTTAAAAGAAAGATTTTTATTAAAATTTAGAAAATTGGCGTACACAGGATTTTGAATTTCAACGGTAATGTCAGGAAGCAACAAATTAGAACTTGGTCAAATATTTCATAATATTCTGGATAGCTCTATTTCTATATCAATTGATGGTAAAAATGACGATGATTGGTATGTTGTTGGGAATCGAGATTAACACAAACAATTTTTTTGAATATTAGTTTAACGAGTTTTTTTTTAAAAAAATAGGATTGAACGCTTTATGAAGCGGAGAAAATTTTTAGGAAAATGTGGTTTGTTTAGTGCAAGTGTGGTCACACCATCGCTCATAAGTACTTCTATATTAACAACCTCCTGTACTGATTCAAAAGACGCTGAACTTGCAAGTGATGTTGTTATTATAGGAGGAGGGTTAGGGGGTTGTGCAGCTGCACTGGCTGCTTGTCGGCTTGGGGCATCAGTAATTATGACCGAACCAACCGATTGGATTGGAGGACAAGTTTCACAACAGGCTGTTCCTCCTGATGAACATCAATGGATAGAAACTTTTGGAAGAACTGAAAGCTATGCGAGGTATCGTACATTGATTCGGGATTACTACAAGAAAAATTATCCGTTAATCGGTGCTGCCAAAATAAATGAGTACCTCAATCCCGGAAATGGTTCAGTTTCACGAATTTGTCATGAACCTGCGGTTTCGGTAAAGGTTCTTCAATCAATGCTGGCTCCAGCAATTGACAATGGTCAATTACAGATATTACTGGATACTTATCCCACTGAGGCTTTTACAAACAATGATCATATTGAAGCGGTGACATGTCGGAATAAAAACACTGGAAATACCATAACATTATATGGAAAAATGTTTATTGATGCCAGTGAAGAGGGTGATTTACTCCCCTTGTCCGGGACAGAATATGTAATCGGTAGTGAGTCTCAAAAGCAAACCGGTGAACCACATGCCCCTGAGAAAGCAAATCCGAAAAATATCCAGGCACTAACTCATTGTTTTGCCATAGATCATTTGGAAGGAGAAGATCATACCATTGAGCGTCCAACAATGTACGAGTTTTGGAAAAATTATATTCCTCCATTAAATCCGGCATGGCCTGGAAATATTCTTTCTTTTGATTATTCCAAACCTTCAACCTTAATACCGACAAGCTTGTCCTTTGTTCCATGTGGGAAAATAAATCCGCCTCCAAAAACGGAATCATTAAATCTCTGGCTTTACCGAAGAATGATTGATCGCAGTAATTTTAAGAAGGGAACATATGCAAGTGATATAACTTTAATTAATTGGCCACAGAATGATTTCTTGCTTGGCAATATTACCGATGTTACCAAAGAGGTTCGGAATCAAAATCTTGCTAAAGCAAAACAACTCAGTCTCTCGCTTCTCTACTGGCTACAGACAGAAGCACCTCGTCATGATGGAAAGGAAGGTTGGAAAGGGTTGAGGTTGCGCAAAGATATGGTAGGTACAGAAGATGGATTGGCCAAATACCCATATATCCGGGAGTCACGTCGGATTGAGGCAGAATATACTATCCTTGAACAGGATATTACCTTGGAAGAAAGGGAAAAAGTAGCTGAAAATTACAAAGGACAAATTTTAGCAAAACCATTTGACGACTCGGTTGGAATCGGGTATTAT
>CAYREN010000752.1:0-2074 GCA_964423255.1 uncultured Roseivirgaceae bacterium
GTGGTTCGGGAGATATTGCCGTTGGTGGGGCACTGTACAAAAAGGTAAATCAAAAGCCAGGCATCGTGGTGGCCAATATTGGTGATGCCTCTATGGGTTGCGGACCTGTTTGGGAAGGAATGGTATTTTCTTCCATGGATCAGTTCAGATTGCTTTGGGAAGAAGAATATCGTGGAGGATTGCCTATCATCTTTAATTTTATGAATAACCAATACGGAATGGGAGGCCAGACCAAAGGGGAGACTATGGGCTACGATGTGTTGGCAAGAGTTGGGGCTGCATTTGCACCACATCAAATGCATGCCGAACGTGTCGATGGTTACAATCCATTGGCTATGATCGACGCATTCAGAAGAAAGAAACAAATTCTTGAAGAGAAGAAAGGACCGGTTTTACTTGATACACTTACTTATCGCTACAGTGGACATTCCCCATCAGATGCTTCGTCATACAGATCAAAAGAGGAAATTGAAGCCTGGCAAAATGTAGATAGCATTGTGGATTATGGCAAATCTCTGGTGAATGCAGGAATATGTACGCAATCGGATTTGGATGAGATAAAATCAACAACGGTTGGAAAAATAGAAAAGGTATTGAAGTTGGCTTCCAGCGAGGAGATATCTCCAAAAATGGATTTAATAGCAAATCCGGCAGGGATCGAAAATGTGATGTTTACCAATGGATCAGTAGATAAATTTGACGATCGTGAGCCTGTGGTGAATATGCCTATGGAAGAGAACCCAAGGGTAAAACAAATTGCCAAGAAAGAAAGATTTGGAATAAAAGATGGCAAGGAAGTGAGTAAAATGAAAGCCTATCAGTTGCGTGATGGTTTATTTGAGGCCATCATTGACAGATTCTATAAAGACCCTACCCTTATTGCCTATGGCGAAGAAAACCGTGATTGGGGTGGTGCATTTGCAGTTTACCGTGGATTAACTGAAGCATTGCCATACCATCGTTTGTTCAACAGTTCTATCTCTGAAGGTGCAATTGTAGGTACAGCGGTTGGATATGCCATGTGCGGTGGACGGGTAATTCCAGAACTTATGTATTGCGATTTTCTTGGTCGATCGGGAGATGAAGTATTTAATCAATTGGCGAAATGGCAGGCGATGAGCGGAGGATTATTGAAAATGCCTGTTGTACTGCGTGTTTCTGTAGGGTCGAAATATGGAGCACAGCACTCGCAAGATTGGTCGTCTTTGGTGGCGCATATCCCCGGGTTGAAAATATTATTTCCTAACACACCATACGATGCCAAAGGACTACTCAATGCGGCTTTGCAAGGTACCGATCCGGTTATCTTTTTCGAGAGCCAGCGACTTTACGACAAAGGCGAGCTTTTTCATAAAGCTGGTGTTCCGGAAGGATATTATGAAATTGAAATGGGCGAACCCGATATCAAAAAGGAAGGTAAAGATGTAACCATTCTTACCATTGGATCAACGCTATACACTGCAATCGATGCTGCGAAAGTACTGGAAGAAAAGTATGGTTTGAGTGCTGAAGTAATTGATGCGAGAAGCATAGTGCCATTTAACTACGATAAAGTAATTGAGTCCGTCAAGAAAACCGGAAGAATTGTTTTAGCAAGTGACGCTTGCGAACGCGGATCAATTTTAAATGAGATGGCTCAGACAATTTCCGAGTCGGCATTTGACTATCTCGATGCACCACCAGTTGTTGTAGGTTCCAGAAACTGGATAACACCGGCATATGAATTGGAAGAGTATTTCTTCCCGCAGAAAGAATGGATATTGGATGCAATTCATGCTAAGATATTGCCACTTGATGGGCATACGCCAACGAATGATTTTTCTACCCAAGAGCAATTGAGAAGGAGTAGACTTGGGGTTTAAATGAATGCGAGAATAAGGTAATGATTTGAGAGAATGATATAGTTAGAGAATGCATATTCTATCATTTGAGCATTTCATCATTAAATCATTTTATTTAAGAAAAGTAGAAATAAATGAACAAAGGGCATAACGAAGAAGAAACGATGAAAAGAGTATCAATGAACAATAAAAAACTCGTTCTTTTTGGTGCCGGTAAAATCGGCAGATCATTT
>CAYREN010000753.1:0-2064 GCA_964423255.1 uncultured Roseivirgaceae bacterium
GCCTCATCAATCTCAAAGCCGATACTATTTCTGTTCAAAGCCATTGCAGCAAGAGTTGTAGTGCCGGTGCCAATAAAAGGATCTAAAACTAAATCACCCTGAGTGGAAAACATATTAATTAATCTATAAGGAAGTTGGAGTGGGTAGGCGGCACTTCTTTCTCTTGTATTTTTATCAAATAATTTTTGATTTATGCCAAGAAAATTCCACATATCTGAAAACCACATATTTCTCTCTTCCCAAAAATATGAACTATGTTGTCGGTTTTTTTTCATGTCCGGTACAGTAAATTCTCTTTTTCTACCCTTCCGAAAAACTAAAATAAATTCATGTTCCAATGTTACATAAGCTCCAGGAGGGAGCATGCCCGATCCCATAAATTTATTAGGTGCATTAGTCTGTTTTCTCCATATAATATTTGGCAGGTTTTGAAATCCAATTTGCAAACAATTTTGAATGATTCTGGCATGATTGGGATATAAGGCAAAATTTTGATCCAGCGTCCTTGTAGCGTCACCGATATTAATACATGCAATTCCACCATTTTTCAAAACTCTGAAGCATTCTGCCCAAACAGCATCAAGCTCCTTATGCATCAATTCAAATGCAGATTGGTAATCTTTATTTTTAAATGCTTTTTCTATGCTATTGTTTTGCTTGCACATAATTTCATCCCACATTTCTATCATTGGGTATGGAGGTGAGGTGACGATTAAGTCAATAGATTGATCAGACAAATCAGTCATCTCTTGTGCAGCATTGAAATATATTTTATGATGCGTCATTTGTGCTAACTTAATGGCATAATTTTGAATTAGCAAACAATTATTGTGGAATAGAGAGTGAAAAAGTTTTTTTATTAAGTCTATAAATCATCAAGAGAAAGATTCAATGATCAAACTTCTTCCAAAGCTTTTAGCCTTCTTTTTATCCATTAAGTTTAAGTAGAACAAAAATTATAAATATATTTGTCGCTGCGAAATAATAAAATATTCATGGCTTGGTTTCAAAGAAAAGATAAAGGAATTCACACACCCACAACTGAGAAAAAAGATGTTCCCGACGGGCTTTGGTACAAAACACCAAAGGGGAAAATTATTCATATCAGAGAGCTAAAAAACAATGCCTACGTATGTCCAGATGATGATTTCCATGTCAGAATTGGTTCAAAAGAATATTTTGAGATTTTATTTGATAAAAATAAATTTACAGAGCTTGATAAAGACCTTAGTTCGGCTGACCCATTAAAATTTGTCGATAGCAAGCCGTACCCCGGAAGAATAAAAGCATCGCAAAAAAAGACAGAGCTAAAAGATGCTGTTAGAACCGCTTATGGTAAAATGGAAGAAATTGATGTGGCAATAGGATGCATGGATTTTAGTTTTATTGGAGGATCAATGGGGTCTGTTGTTGGCGAAAAAATCGCCAGGGCAATAGATTATAGTATTGAAAAAAAGATACCATTTATCATGATTTCAAAATCAGGCGGAGCGAGAATGATGGAAGCCGGATATTCATTGATGCAAATGGCAAAAACCTCAGCAAAATTAGCACTACTTGCTGAAGCTAAAATTCCATTTATATCTGTACTTACAGACCCTACTACTGGTGGCGTTACTGCCTCATTTGCCATGTTAGGTGATTTTAATATTGCTGAACCGGAAGCACTCATAGGATTTGCAGGTCCTAGAATAATTCGGGAAACAATAGGAAAAGACCTTCCCAAGGGTTTTCAGAGTTCTGAATTCCTTTTAGAACATGGTTTTGTAGATTTTATTATTGATCGAAGACAATTAAAATCTAAGATGGCGACACTGCTGAAAATGCTTCGATAATTAGCCCGATTTGCTATTGGAAATGTCACTTGATTTCCATAAAAAACAAACCTAATATTCCCTTCCAAAAAAGATCATTATTCAATAAATAAAAATTGTTTATTAGCCATAAATAAACAGTTTAATAATAATATATTTGCACTTTATTTTAAGAGAGGTAAAACGAAATAATTAGTAAATGACGGTAGTAATTATAAGTTCAGTAATAGCATTTACAGTTGTAATACTC
>CAYREN010000754.1:0-2063 GCA_964423255.1 uncultured Roseivirgaceae bacterium
AAATTAAAAAAATCTGTACGAATTACCAGAACAAAAAAACATAACGTAGCATTCGAAGACAGAACATGGGGGCTACTTGCAAGGATGGGCTTTGAGTTGATCAACAAAGATAACTCATTCAAATTAGAATATAAACCTGGCCTTACCAAGCAAATAGATGTATTTGCTTGTGACAGCGAAGCCATAGTCTTTGTTGAGTGCAAATCATCAAAAAAGAGACAGAGAAAGAGTTTTCAAAAAGACATTAACGAGCTTATTGGACTTCAAGATGATTTAAGAAAAGCATCTCAAAAAATAATCCCAGGAAAACAAAAAATCGCATTTATTTTTGCAACGAACAACACGATTCTTAGTGAAAATGACAAATCAAGATTAGAAACAGCGTCTATTCACCATTTTAACCAAGATGACATTGAATACTTCGAACAACTTACAAAGCATCTTGGACGAGCGGCAAAATATCAATTCTTTGGTAAATTATTTTCAGGACAAAAAATACCGGAACTTAACAGCCGGGTGCCAGCTATTAAGGGGAAAGTGGCACAAGGATACACTTTTTATTCATTTAGTATTGATCCTGAACTATTGTTAAAAATAGGATTTATTTTGCACAGAGCAGATACTAATAAAGATGCAACAGCAGCCTACCAACGTTTAGTCAAAAAAAGCAGATTGAAAAAAATTGGTGATTTTATTGATAATGGTGGATATTTCCCAAATTCAATCATTATTAATATTCAAACAAGAAATAATAGATCTCTTAATTGGGAGCCATCACAGCTAATTGAACATGATTCCTCAACATCAATGGGGGTGCTTCATTTGCCTCAATTATATAAAAGTGCTTTTATTATTGACGGTCAACACAGATTATATGGGTATTCGATTTCCCAATCATCATCACATCATACAGTACCAGTAGTTGCATTTGAAAATCTACCCCCAGAGGAGCAAACTAGAATTTTTGTTGATATTAACAGTACTCAAAAATCAGTACCTGCTAACCTGCTTCATTCAATTAAGGCTGATTTTGACTGGGGGTCATCTAATGACCGTCTAGCACTGTCTGCTTTAAAAACAAAATTGTTTTTAAAAATGAACTCTGATGAAAATAGTCCCTTTTACAAGAGAATAATTATATCTGAAGAAGTTAAAACAAATCAGAGATGTCTTACCCTTCAAACTTTAAAAAGCTGGGGGCTTGGAAATGTTAATTATTTTGGGAAGTTAAAAGGTTCCAATTTTATAACCACTGGATACTTAACAGACATCAATAACCAAAAGACACTAGAAAAAGCTTATGTTTTTTTCAACAAAATATTTATTAAAATTGAAACAGAATTAAATGATCAATGGGAATTAGGAAGTGCTGATGGCGGATTTGTTGGGATGAATATTGGAGTAAGTGCAATATTTAGAACAGTTGATAAAATAATTGAACATCTTAAAAAGAATGAAGACGTAGAACCCGAATTAACAAGTGCTGAAGACCTTGCAACCAAAGTCATTCCATTTTTAATACCTGTGGTTAGCTTTGTAGATTCTCTTACCGCAGAAGGAAGGAATAAACTGAGAAGGCTTTTTGGTAGTGGTGCAACAGAAAAAGTTGTTTGGGAATTTTTACATACTATTAACAAGGAAAATACGGATTTCAAACCCAAAGGTCTTGAACAATGGATTAAAGATACATCTGGTGAATTTAATATTAAAGCTCATGAATTGGGTCATGAAAAAATTGAGCCACTAATTGATAATTTTATAAAATCAAAATTAAAAATTGAATTTGGTGAGCAACTATGGTGGATCAACGGAATACCAAAAGACATTCAAAAAAGATGTGCCAATACTCAAATTGAAGAGGGGTCAGCTGAACCACCGGAAAATTTTCTCAACACAATCTACTATTGGACTATCATCCGGAAACAATGGGGTTTCTTTGGTAATTACTTTACACCACCTGGCTTAGAGAGTGCTAAAAAAGATGATAGGATTGCATGGCTGCAAGAGTTCAACCAAATAAGGAAAAAATACTCTCATCCTCAAAGAGAAAATGTCACAGAGGA
>CAYREN010000755.1:0-2063 GCA_964423255.1 uncultured Roseivirgaceae bacterium
GTAGATGGTGGTATAGTTTCTAATTATCCAACTTGGATATTTGATTCTGAAAGAGAAAAAAACGAAGGGGGCGTAGTTACACTAGGCTATAAATTAGTTGAAAAAATACGAATTCACAAAACCAAGAAATAGGTTTCATTGATTATATTCTGCAATTATTCAATGTTGCATTGTGGGGGGATCAAGCTTTAGAGATTAGAGGTGTTGAAAATTTGCACTCAATATCGTTATCTGTAAGTGTGGGCACCATGTCTTTTGATATGACTGATGATGAAAAAACTGACCTTTATAATGAAGGAAAAAATTCAGCAGAACTTTATTTTGATAAAAATATTGGTTTAGGGCATAAAGAAGACGTTTCTAAAACTCTTCATCTAGTAGCTATGGCAGCTAAGTTATTAATTGAAAAAGAATCAGGAAAACCACTTTCTCATATAAGATGTAATATATTCATCCCCACCTTTCAAGATTCAATGAGACTAAGATTAGTCTATAGTCATAATATGGATAATGATACAGATGACCGACTTGTAATCGCTAGTGGTTGCGGAGCTGCTGGAAAATGTTACAGTGAGGGTAAACCAGTTATTTGTGATCTAGTGATAGCCAAGAAAACCTTTAAGTCTAGTTGGAAACTCAACAAATATCAGCAAAATTGACCAGACAAACCCTTAAATCATTGATTTGTCTGCCATTATTCAACCCTAGAGACAAATCGGTGATTGCTGTGCTATCATTCGATAGCGACGATGATATTGTAAGCACATTAATGAAAATAGAAGCAGAACTTCTGGAATATCCGGCCTTGGTATACAAAGCACTAATCCCTTAATATGAAAAAACTTAATCAACAACAAAACACCAATAATTGGGTGGAAAGTACCGATAAATCAGGTGTCTACATAAATGAAGAAAATTCATTTGTGTCATTCAATCAAAATCTCGCTGACTTTGAGAATATAAAGGCTAAATTAGTTAAAACTCTTGGAAACAGCCTTTCAATAGAGCAAAAGCGACTAATCGAAAAATTATAAATATGACAGATGCCAAGCGTCAAAGATTTAATCGAAATAGCACGTACAGCAAAAACCAACTCATATTCGCCCTATTCTAAATTTTCTGTTGGAGCAGCAGTACTTGCTGAAGACGGAAAAATCTATAGCGGAACAAATGTTGAGAATGCAAGCTATGGTCTTTCTTTGTGTGCTGAACGCGTCGCAATCTTCAATGCTATCTCTTCTGGAAACAAAGAAATTCATGTGATTGCAGTAACCTGTCCTGAATCACCAAAAGTAGACTCATTAATGCCTTGTGGAGCCTGTCTTCAAGTTATTGCCGAATTTTCTACAACCAAGACAACTATAGTTGTTGACCATGTTGGAGAATTTAAATTAACTGGGCTTCTTACCAAACCATTTTTTATCGAAGGAAAATAACCATGGGCTTAACCAATTGATCTTTTGGGGAAATCAATCAAGCGTGTTAATTCATAAATTGTAGATAGCTCCTGCATTGGATCAATCATATCAACATCAAGCCCAAAATAACGGGCTGCTTTAGCAAAACCTTTATCTGCGGTTACCAATTTGAGGTTCTCCAGCGATGCAACAGCCAAATGCAAAGCATCCAAGGTTCTGAGTGCTGTACTAAATTGTTCTATCCAATTACTGGCTAATTGATAATGTGTGTTGTTTAGCGACAATATACGATAAAAACTGTGTTCTTCCGTATGAAACCATGTGGTCAGCCAATTTGATATTTTGGAGAAACCAATCAAGTGTGATGATTCATTAATTGCAGACAGCTTCTATATTGAATCAATGATATCAACATTAAGCCCAAAACGATGGGCTGTTTGTAACTCCTCATTATTTACCGGCACTTTTAAAATCAATGAGTTATGATGAATGAAAATTAGACTTTTAAGTTTTTAACCTTTGTACGTCATTGATATTTTGTTTTTATGAAAGAATTTGGATAAAAAATTCTACATTTTTTTCGCAAAAAACTGGTAACTTCTCATTATTTACCGGCAGCTTATAATTCAATAGCTTAGAATTGAT
>CAYREN010000756.1:0-2063 GCA_964423255.1 uncultured Roseivirgaceae bacterium
ATTTATTATATAGGGTTAATGGATGCAAAAATATGGGCTTGCAGGATTTAGGTGTTAGGCAAAAAAATAATACATAGGGGTCTCAATGAAAAAGCTGATACTGAAAATTTTTCCAATGGTGGATATAATACTCATGCCTTTTGTCTATCCTGCCGCATGGTTGTTAAAAATTATTCGTAAAGCTGGAGTACACAGATTACCGCTCTGCAAAAATGCTCTGATGAATGTAGGCGTATTTCCAATTCGCAATCATTACTACGAACCACAATTTGACAATAGGACTCCAGAACCAGATTTCTCTCAAGATAGAAATCTACAAGGAATAAACTGGAATATTCCCGAGCAATTAAAAATACTTAAAACCCTTACCTTTTCTCAAGAACTTGTGGATATCCCTCAAAAAAAGCCAGAATCCCATATGTTTTATTTGAATAATGGCGCATTTGAATCAGGAGATGCTGAATATTGGTATCAGATAATTCGTAAAATCAAACCTGAAAAGATATTTGAAATTGGTAGCGGAAACTCCACTTTAATGGCAGTTAATGCCATTAGGAGAAATCATGATGACGACCCAAGTTATAAATGTGAGCATATATGCATTGAGCCTTACGAAATGCCTTGGCTTGAAGAGGTGGGTATAACCGTAGTCCGGAAAAAAGTTGAACAAGTAGAATTATCGTTCTTCTCTCAACTACAAGAAAATGATATTTTATTCATTGACTCATCACACATTATACGTCCTCAAGGCGATGTCCTTTTTGAATATCTTGAGCTATTGCCATCTCTCAATACAGGTGTCATTGTTCATATTCATGATATTTTTTCACCCAAAAACTACCTAAAACAGTGGTTAAAAGATGAGGTTAGGTTCTGGAATGAACAATACTTGCTAGAGGCATTTCTTACACACAATAGTAACTGGAAAATTATTGGTGCTCTTAACTGCTTGCATCATAATCATTACAAAGAATTGAAGTCAGTAGCCCCGTTCTTAACACCTGATCGAGAGCCAGGTTCATTCTATATTCAAAAAGTCGCCTAACAAGCAAATTCATTTGACCGTAAAAAGCAGAAGCTGAATGCGGTGAAGTTAGTTTCCATGTACGGAAAATACGAGGTCTACAATAGAATTATAACCCCTATATTCTGCATTTCTGTAATTCAATAGTTTTTTACTCAGCTACAGCATTATTTATCATATAAAAATCAGTTGCTCACGTTTTCTCAAATGTCTGATCCGCTAGTACATTTTGAGAAGCTACTCTTATGCTTATGTTTTGCAAAGAAAAATATGAAACTAAGATCTCTTTTTTATATCCTTATCATTGATATGCTTCGTCCAACTGTGGACGCGCGAAGTATAAGCTATCTAAACTAATCAGAGATTAGCTATACTAACCCTATGGATGATAAAGAGAAAAAACAACTCAGCGAAAGTGATATTTGTGATTTATTTATCACACCCGCCATTATCAATGCAGGTTGGGATCATTTAAAACAAATTAGGCGAGAAGTCACTCTTACCCCAGGGCCTATTATCGTTCGGGGCAATATCTCCTCGCGCAATAAGAAAAAGAAAAAATTTGCAGACTATGTGCTTTATTGGGAAGCAGGTGTTCCCGTCGCCATCGTAGAAGCCAAATCAAATAATCACACCGTCAGCCACGGCATGCAACAAGCACTGGGCTATGCAGAAATCCTTCAAATTACCAGTGCATTCAGCTCAAATGGAGATGCCTTTGCATCACACAATAAAGTCCCTGCTGATGGAAAAGAGACTGAAATAGAACTTCCTATTGAACAATTCCCCACCCCAAAAGCACTCTGGCAACGCTACAAAACCGACCGAGGCATTGAAGATAAAAATGAAGCATTGGTCACACAAGCCTATTACACCGATAACTCAGGCAAAGAACCGCGGTACTATCAAACAGAAGCCATCAACCGCACGATAGAAGCCATTGCTAACGGACAAAAGCGGTTACTGCTGGTCATGGCAACAGGCACAGGAAAAACCTATACCACCTTTCAAATTATCTGGCGTTTATGGAAAGCCAAAG
>CAYREN010000757.1:0-2062 GCA_964423255.1 uncultured Roseivirgaceae bacterium
TGAAGTTTATGCGGTTCTTGATATTGATAGTGAAAAACTGAATGATTTTACAGTAATTGACAAAAATTATATGAATAAGATCATTCATATAATCCAGGAGGTGATCACTTGAAATTAAACACTTAAAAAGTATCTAAAACTCAACAAGCATTAAGGTCCTTTTTTTGATGTTTGCAGGAGCAATGCCACAAATTACCACGACTTTGTTGTTGAGCCAACAGGAATATTTTTTTGTGAATTCATACTTTTTATCAGGAAGCAGATTGGTTGTTTTGGTCAACGACCCATCATTGGTACTGATATTCATAAGATAGAAATTTCCACCTCTCGAACTTTCATAAGTTAGTAACTTAAGGGCATCTTCATTTACCTTTGAAATAAATGATAGTCCCAATGTATTGGACTGGCTAAACTGGGTTTTTTGAATGGTTTTTTTCCACTTTAGTTCCCCACTTTCTGTGAAACAATAAAGTAAGATATCACCCCCAAAATAAAATTTATCTTCATTTTGTGTGTGCTCCCAGGGTAAATTTTCACTTGCTGCATTTTTATGAAAAGAAGTAGATATTTCAAGATTTTCGAAAAGAAGTATCACATCATTTTTAGTATTTACTATGCTTTTAACTAGTCTATATTTATCCAATATCTCTGGAGTTTTGAGGTGCTTCTTTTTTTGATTTGGAGTCGTTACATAATAATTTTTATATAACGATTGAATTTCATCATGCCTGAAATTTTGATTATAAGAAAACATCACTGTTCCCAAAGCTACATTTACACCTGATACATTAAAACCAATAAGCTCTTCATCAATTAATGCCGCAAAAGAAGCAAAGTATGAGCTTGAACTCTGCCTGACGATGTCTATATCTCCAATATTATCAACAGGTCTTTCAAAGAAAAAATTATTGCTAACATTACCCATGCTCTGGTCATTAGCACTCCAGAAATAAGTCTCTGTTTTGAAGTTTGATGCGTCAGCGACAACAAGAAATAAGTCACCTTCATTACTCAGATGAATGGAATTTGACTTTGGTGAGGATAATAATTCCGGTTTTAAATAGTATTGATGGAGAGGCGTTTCATTTCCAATTTCAAAGATCTGAAACGCTATACTTTTAGCGTTTTCATGTTTAACCAGATAGTTATAAATCACAAATTTAGACCTATCATCACTAAAAGATAATTGCGGAGAAAATCCTTCATTTTTCTCCATACCGAATACATAATTGTTAGCAGGTGATTCTGTGCCATCAACTAAGTCAAAATATCTAAAGGTTACCCTGATCTGATTTTTGTCTTTTATCGTTGTAATACAAAAAGTAACTAATTTGTCGCCCTTGACATACGCTTGAGGCGCACTTTCATCTTTATTGAATTCAATACTTTTTTCCCACTTTTCAAAAAAATATTGATCGTAGCGACCAAGTTTCATATTGTTTTTTTTCTCTTCAGCAAGCATGATAAATTCCTTATTTTCCAATGGAAAAGTGTAGGTAACATCATATGGAAGAAATGACTTTTTATATGAAAAATCTTTCTCAGAAAAGACAGATTGCCCAAAGGTAATTATTGGAGTAAAAATTAGTAAAAGGAAATAGTATAGACTTTCTTTCTTATACTGGGTATTGTGTACTTTATACTTGGTACTCAATACCAAGTTTTGAGGAATAACCATATTATCATATTAAAAAATGCAATTAACTGAATTGTTCCTTAATTAAACTTCCTCAGCTTCTACGGCTTTTACTTCAGGGATCATGGATTTTAGAAGGTTTTCAATCCCCGATTTTAAGGTGACGGTTGCGGAGGGGCATCCACTGCAAGCTCCTTGCAAAAACACCTTTACAACACCATCTTCAAAAGATTTATATTCTATTGCTCCACCATCCTGTTCTACCGCAGGCTTGACATACTCATCGAGCAAACCTCTTATTTTTATATCCATATCTGTTTCAACTACCTTTTCTTCCAAAGCGGACTTCTCTAATATCGGTTTCCCGGTAATAAGATAATTTTTTATATGCTCTTTGAGTTCATCCTGAATTTCAATCCACTGTTT
>CAYREN010000758.1:0-2061 GCA_964423255.1 uncultured Roseivirgaceae bacterium
TCTTGACTCAAGATCAATAAAAAGTAACCCTATTTGAGTGTTGTTTTTAATGTTTTCCCATAGAGGATCGCTATTCGACAATCTTGACTTTGTTTTATTAAAAGATAAATGTTGTGCATCTTCTGAGTGAAAAAATCCAGGCTTCCCAAAAAGAATTGAAGACCATACTTTTCCATTTGAATCCATACTAGCGACAACAACCATTTGTAATTGGGCAATAAATTCTTTTCCTCCAGGAGGAATTTTGTTTGAAATGGAAAGGCTATTTATTTGTGCAGGAAGCACTTGCTTCGCCCGTTTTTGAATGATTTTTTCGCCTTCATGGACGGGTGATTTTGTAAACATCAGATTTCCCAGATATATTATATTTCATCATCATTTTTTGCTGTTACCGAAGAAACATCATGTTCCTTCGGTAATGACAAAGAACAAATTAAAATTATTAAAAAGTAAGTATGCTGTAGCCATCAGACATTAAGCTTTGCAAGCTGGGTAAACCTGAGGTTCCTGGTACGGCATTGCCACTTACCAATTCAAAGCCATTTTTATTTGCAGACTCACGGGCGCCGAAAACATCCGCACAACCTGAGGAAACCCCTGCAACTTTGTCTTCTACGGCCTGATACAGTGCATGCAATGGGTGTTCTTCTTTAATAACATATTCATTCCATCGAGTTCCTGCTCCTTGAAATAATATGGTGACTTCATTGCCTTTTTGTTTGAAATCATAGGCAGCTGCGAGCCCATTAAATGCACGTCCCAATGCTTCATCAGAATTAGAATTTGGATCAGATAGAATAATAATTGCTGCTTTCATTTTGATTGCCTCTATAGTGTTTTGGTAAATACAAAGCTAAATAAATAGCCTGGATAACATCATTGTTACCTCATTTACATTTACGGATGATTGCCATGAATAAAATTCTATTCATGTTCGGTATGTTTATTCATACCTTGCAACGAAGCTTAATTAAATCTATATTATTAATAAATGCCGCAAAAATTATTTAATTATTGCAAATAGTGGATTAATTAGAGGTGTGTAAATGGACAAGCTAAACGCTATGTCGGTGTTTGTTGCAATTGCAGAGCAAGGCAGCTTAACAAAAGCGGCTAATCATCTGGGGAGGTCGTTGCCAGCTGTTGTAAGGATTCTGGCAGCATTGGAAAAAGATTTGAGTGTTCGCTTATTTAATCGCACCACACGAAAAATAGCACTTACAGAAGAAGGTAGAATTTATTTACAAAACTGCCGTCGAATCCTTGCTGATGTAAAAGAAGCTGAGCAGTTGCTTATTGACGATCAACAACAACCACATGGAACCATTACACTGACCGCTTCGGTTACTTTTGGCGAAATGTACGTAAACCCCGCTGTAATAAAATTTCTAAAGTTATATCCGCATATACGGATCAACTTACTATTATTTAATCGTGTCACCGATATGCTGAACGAAGGCATTGATCTTGCTATTCGTATTGCTCATGTGAGTGATTCTTCAATGATCGCAAAACCAGTGGGTGAAATTCGTCAGATCGTATGCGCAAGCCCAGAAATCCTAAAGAAACATGGAACCCCTGAACGGCCTGAGGCCTTGTCTGACTTACCTTGTATATTGTTTACTGGCTTGTCTTCAGGTGAAAACTGGAGCTTTAGAAAAAAGAATAAAGTAACATCTGTAAAAATAAACGGCTCTTATCTCTGTAATCAAGTCGAAAGTACAATTAACAGTTGTATTAGTGGTTTAGGTTTTGGAAAATTTTTATGTTATCAGATTTCACCTTGGGTAAAACGAGGTGATTTAAATATAGTTTTGAAAGAGTTTGAACCAGAACCAGTTCCAGTAAATATCGTTTTTCATCATTCCCGTTTAATGGCCCCAAGGATAAGATTATTTGTTGATTTTCTTGCTGAAGAGTTAAAAAAGAAATTGGCTTCATAATCGATAACGGCAAAATAAAGCCTCCATCCTTGGAGGCATATTGATTTTATGCGAAAGTAAGTTGGAATTATTTTTCTGTCTCAAATTTAAAATTCTTTTCTTTAGCCTGTTTCTTAAT
>CAYREN010000759.1:0-2058 GCA_964423255.1 uncultured Roseivirgaceae bacterium
GGAAGGTCCAATCCATACATTGCCCAGAAGGCATGGTATTTTTTATGGTAGGGAAAGTAATCATCTTTAGATTCCAATACCCTGAAATAGGTTGGGAATTCTTTTGGTTTCCAGCTGTCTTTTCCGAAAAGAATTTTATCCTGATATTTTATAAAGAAATCATGTGCAAACCTTGGCTGCCTGCCCAACTCAGCAATTACGGCAGCAATCTCGACATACATATTTGGAAATTCTTCAATCAATTCTCCAAGTCTGCTTAGGTTATTTGCATACCAGCCCATATGAGCATTTATAAAAGTTGTGTTAGGATGGTTTCTGAAAAGATTGTGTTGCTCGTCAATTATTTCCTGCCATGGTGCAGGATTGGTGGCTGATCTTTTTCTGCCCGGCCTGGTTTTTAGTTCAAGCCAACGTTCATTGTCTGCGTCCATTGGGTCCCAAAATGATTTTGGATCAGCGGCATGGATAATTACAGGAATTCCCAGCGTACCACATAATTCCCAAATTTTAAACATTCTCGGGTCGTCAATGGCCAATCTTTTTCCATCGACATCTTTATTTCTCAAGCCAAGGCTTTTATAAATTTTAAGCCCCTTGGCACCATTTTTCACATCCTCCTCAAGACGTTTGACAGCATCTTCTTCCCATCCTTCTCTGCCAACCCCATCGAAAGAAACATTGGCAAAAATGCCAAATCGACCAGGGTAATGCTCAGCTACATTTTCAATGGCTTTTTTTAGTTTTCCTCCTGAGCCTCCACTCAAGTTAATCATGATACCCATATTAAGATCATCCATATCTTCAATAAGGCCTTTAAGATTTTGAGAACTCATTTGAAACTGATGACTATGAATATCTATAAATGGATATTTTGCGCTCTTTATTGGGTTTCCGGGAACAACCAATGTTGATTTAGGATTGTACTCTTCAAAAGTGAGATCGGATTGTGAGAATCCCGTACAAGACAAAAGCGATAAGTTAATTGCAATCCATATTTTCATAGTATAGTTTTTTGTCAGAAATATCAGAAAATTAATTTAAAAGGTGGGTATAATTACTAATTATGTTAGACCTCAATTTCTATTTACCATAAATTGATTTCTCAATCGGTCAATTATCCAATTGGATTTTATAAATTAGACATATTGTAATTATTGTTGGGATATTATCATTTAATAAAAATAAATTCAAATATGAAAATCAATATTTATATCTTCTTCATTTTGCTAATTGCCGGATGTAAACCCAATATCCAAAATAAATTTGAAGCAGATGTCATAATTTATGGAGGTACTGCAGCCGCAGTTGTTGCCGCAGTCCAGCTTACTAAAGATGGAAGATCAGTAATTGTGGTAAGTCCGAATAATCATTTGGGGGGGCTATCTTCCGGAGGTTTGGGGTATACAGATACTGGCAATAAAGAAGTGATTGGTGGATTATCAAGAGAATTTTATCATAGAGTGTGGCTTCATTATCAAAATGATGATGCTTGGAAATGGCAAAAAAAATCTGAGTATGGCAATAAAGGTCAAGGCACAGTGGCTATGGATGGAGAAAGACGTACCATGTGGATTTTTGAGCCTCATGTTGCTGAGCTGGTTTTTAATGAAATGATTGCCGACTACAATATTGAACTTCACAAAGATGAATGGCTAGACAGATCAATTGAAGTAGAGATTGAAAATAAAGCCATTAAGTCCATACTAACTTTATCCGGTAAGAGATTTAAAGGCAAGATTTTTATTGATGCAACGTACGAAGGAGATCTCATGGCCGCCGCAAAAATCAATTATCATATAGGAAGAGAGGCAGGTAGTGTTTATGGTGAAGAATGGAATGGTGTGCAGGTAGGTATTTTGCATCACGGACATCATATGAAAACTGATATCGATCCCTATGAAAAACCAGGTGACCCTTCAAGTGGTGTACTGCCCAAAATATCTATCAAAAACCCAGGAAAGAGAGGAGAGGGTGACAGCCGTATCCAGGCATATTGTTTTAGGATGTGCTTGAGTAAGCATCCGGATAATAGGGTTGCTTTTCCAAAGCCCGATAATT
>CAYREN010000760.1:0-2053 GCA_964423255.1 uncultured Roseivirgaceae bacterium
GCTGAGGGTACTTCAATATTTATGGTTGATTTTATAAATTTAACAGCAAAGGTTTCCGGATTTTTCTCTATGATTCCTGCACGAAAAGATGTTACCTCCGCATCGAGTGTTTTCAATTGTTCTTTTAAACGATCTTTTTCATTTTGATCAGAAGTAACCTTAAGCTGTTCGTTAAATTCTCCAGCCAATTTTTGCTTTTCTCTCATAAATTGCTGAAAGTCAAAAAATACTTTATTCTCCTGAGATCCAGTTGTTTTCATGTGTTTAATGAGGTTGATCGTGTCAGTTTCCAAACTAAAATTTGGCTCTGCAACAATCAGATCGAAGTATAAGTTTTTTGGACTGTAAACAAAATATACGCCTCCATCCAGTGGCTTGGATCCCTCAAAAACAAATGTGTCGCTATCATTAATTTTGGCAGTGTCTGCCAAATATTTCTTGTCGCCATATGGATATCCAAGATAGCAAACATCACCTTGAAAATTATTGATTTTCACTTCAATGCGATAGGCACTGCCATCTGCACTTGCAGCAAAAGCCCCAACTATAAAAAATAGTGTAAATATTATAAAAAATATATTGCGCATGATTTGCCTTGTTTAGTTGCTTGTCTATCAATAAAACATGATAGCTTTTTCTTTTAGATGATTTTTATTATGATAATTCTTTTACCTTCAAAGATGTCCCGCTTTCTTCAATCACTATTATCTTACTGTCTTTCTCGATAAATTCACCTCTGGTAATTGCGTCTTTTAGCTCACCATCAATAAATATTTTGCCGCTTGGTCTCAATACAGTATAAGCCGTTCCTTGCATACCCATATAAGAATGGAGGTCGAAATTAGAAGTATACCCTTCACTTCTACTTTGTGTATCTTCCAATGATATTCTTTTGAACACTTTAGATTGCGTAAGCCGCACCCCTCCAAAAAACATCAAAATGATTGAAGCCATCAACCCCGACAGCGCCGCTGCTGCTGCTTTCGTAATTTCATTTGATTGTACAAACGTAAAATCAAAAAGATCATTGTTGAGCATTACTAAAATCAGCGAACTGACGATCAATAAAATACCACCTATTCCGGCCACACCAAATCCCGGAAGAACAAAAACTTCTACAAGCAACAAAAGAATGCCCACAAAAAACACAATGATTTCCCAGTTTGCAGCAAGTCCGTTCATATAGTAAGGTACAAAATAGAATGTAGCTGCAATAACAGAAGCAAGGATAGGGAATCCAATTCCCGGAGTTTGGAGTTCGAAATAGATCCCACCTATAATTACCATGATAAGAATCCCGCTTACAAATGGATTAAGAAAAATTCGAATGATGCGTTCAGAAAGGTTAAGCTCAAAATTTACCAAATTGTAATTTTCTACTCCATTACGTTTCAAAATTTCATCAATAGATCTTACCTCTGCTTCACAAAAGTGGTATTTAATTGCCTCCGAGGTACTGAAAGTCAGCACTTTTCCTGCCTCAGTAACGCTGTCTATTTCTATGGTCTGGTCAACCATGGCCTCTGCAATTTGAGGATTTCTTCCACTTGCTTCTGCCGTTGACCGCATGATGGAGCGCATATAAGATTGATATTTGTCTGGTGCAGCCTCCCCTGTACCCACTACAACTGTGGCTGCACCTATGCTGGCACCCGGAGCCATGTAAATGCTATCGCAGGCAATTGATATCAATGCTCCTGCAGATGCGGCATCTTTATTTATAAAAACCCATATCGGTTTGTCAAACTCCAACATCCTTGTTCTGATATCGTTGGCGTCATTTACGGCACCTCCGTAAGTATCCAGATCCAAAATGACAATATCTGCTTCTATTTCCTTTGCGTAGTCCAAAGCCAATTCAGAATACCTGTTTGTTCTTGGGTCAATTTCCGAGTCAATCTTCATCACCATCACCCTAATATCTGCATCTTGTGAAAAAGAAAATGAGGCGAATAATAGACATAACATGGAAATGAGATAAAACCTGATTTTATTTTTATTAATATTTTTCATTGCCATTGTATTTATATTATTCAAAATTAAGGGAATTATG
>CAYREN010000761.1:0-2052 GCA_964423255.1 uncultured Roseivirgaceae bacterium
ATAACGGCTGCAATAAGGGGCGCAAAATTGCGTGGCAATGAGCTTTTTAATTACTGATAATATTGGATCGGTGCAGTGAGTTCTGGAAAACCGCCATGATTTTTGCGTCCCTTTAATTGCTTTGTTCTGCATATTACTTGTAATTATGTCTTTTTATGTCATCATTAATACTTTTTATAAATGATTCTATATCTAATAGTAAGTCTTTGAGGTTCCTTTCTGTTATTTTATGTAATTTTCCAGTTTTAGTTTTACCATTTCTATGAACTATATCATGCCTTATTGCTATCGCTTTATAAATTGATTCAATATCATCAGGAAAACTAACAGATAACACATCTTTATACATATTTTTTACCTTTGATAAATTATGCCAAATAATATTGAGAAGATAATTAGTAACACTTTCATTGATATTCTTTTGCCATTCAATTATTTCTGTAAGGGTATAATTTTTTTTATTAAATTCAGGTGTGATCAAAATGAATTTTTCTACTAATTTATCGTTATTCAAAACGTTATGACAAAACGCATCTGAAAGATAAGTTTCCATTGCTGTGATAATTGTAGTAAACAGCATTCGATACAATGGTTGAATAAGGCTTGATTGATCTGTAAAAGATACTTTAAATATTTTTTTAACAACCCGAACATTTCCTAAAAAAATATGATAATAATCAATGTCACTATGTACTAAATCATGAAGATGTTCGGAAAGACGTAAAATATTCTTTTCTGCTGAACAATGTGGGCAACCACTTTTTAAAACAGTCCTGTTTTTTACAATAGCTTGCCAACTATGATTCTGATTTTCAGGGCATTGCCACCATACTCTTTTACCACTTGCTCTCGTTACATCTTCGGGAGTAAGGACACCATTTTTAGTTGGATGCCATTCAGCAGCTATATCTGGATGTACATATTTCAGAGTGTTGCAAAAGGGACAATTGAGCTTGTTTCGTTGAGTTACAGAGGCAACAGTAGATTGCCACGAATGACTTTTTTCTTTTGGGCATTGCCACCAAACCCTTTTTGAACTCCCATAAGAAATATTTGTTGGCGGTTGTTTATTTTTTGTTGAGTGCCATTGCCGTGCAATTAAAGGAAACTTGAATGCCAGAGAATTTTTTTTAGTAACTTTTGTTTTGGCACAATAAGGACACCCTTTACCACGAGCTCTATTGTTAATAGTAGCTTCCCATTCATGCTTTTTATTTCTGGTGCATTGCCACCAAATTTTTTGATTTGAACCTTTCGTAAAATTTTCTGGTTGGAGTTCTAAATTTTTAAGAGGATGCCATTCTGCTATTAATACAGGAAAATTTTCTTTCGTTAATATTTGTGGAATAACTTTGTTGCTTTTAAGCTGACGACATTTTGGACATTGGGATTTTGAAAAAATTTTTGTTTTAACCGATACCTTCCAAGCATGATCATTATTTTTTTGGCATTGCCACCAAACTTGGACTGTACTATTTGCATTTACGTCTTTAGGAGTTAAAGGAGAATTTTTACTAGGATGCCACTCTTTAGCAATTTCTGAATGCGTATAACTAATTGACTTATGAATTTTTTTGCATTTTGGGCAAATGCTCCCACGAACTCTACGACGTACCTCTTGTTGCCACTCATGACCTTTTTGGCATAACCACCAAACTTTTTTATTGCTATGAATAGAATAAATAAAAGGATCGAAAGAATTATTTTTCTTTGGATGTAATTCTGTAACTAGCTGAGGATATAAACTACCAAAAGATTCTTCTCTTAGCGTCTTTCTACCAGAACAATAAGGACAATTATATCCTCTCTGTTTAGTGCGTGCATTGATAGCCTGGCGCCAAACGTGTTTTGGATTAATAGGACATTGCCACCATATTTTTTTTGCCGAATTAGTATATAATTTATGGAAAGAAATACCATGATTCTTGGTCGCATGAACTTGCGAAAATAATTCAGGATGGCTTTCTTTGAATAATGTTTTCATTGAATTTTAAGAGCAGAACAATAAGTAGACACCCCAATAGCTGTAATCCATACCATTTTTATGGGGTG
>CAYREN010000762.1:0-2051 GCA_964423255.1 uncultured Roseivirgaceae bacterium
GTTTTTTCTTTTGGTATTCGGCGACAACATGATCAGATCTTTGAGATGAACCATCCTCAATCACTACGACTTCAAATTTTTTATTTGATTGCACAACCAGGCTCTGGAGCAGTTCTTTCAATTCTTCAGGCCTGTTGAAGACCGGTATGATGATGGCGATTTTAGATTCCAACCTTGTCAATTAATAAATAGTGTGAATTTTTTTCATTGGCCATTGTGTACATCTCTGCCAGAAAACCTGCCAGAAACATTTGAACACCCAGGATAATTGCTACCAATGCCAAATAAAATAAGGGCTGATCTACCACATCTCGAAAAGGCTGATCATTATAAATACTCCATGCTTTTTGGACAATGATATATGCTGCAATAAAAAATCCTGCGATAAACGAAAGTGAGCCCAGCATGCCAAAAAAGTGCATGGGCTTTTTTCTGAATTTTGAAACGAAGGTGACAGAAATCAGATCCAGAAAACCAGTAAGAAATCTTTCGAATCCGAATTTTGTTTTTCCATATTTCCTTGCGCGATGTTGCACTACTTTTTCACCGATTTTACTAAAGCCATGCCACTTGCCAATTAATGGAATATAGCGATGCATTTCGCCGTAAACATTTATATTTTTCACTACAATATTTTTATACGCCTTAAGGCCGCAATTGAAGTCGTGTAGCTCGATCCCTGAGATCTTCCTGGTTACCATATTGAAAAACCTCGAAGGGATAGTTTTGCTAATTGGATCGTGGCGTTTTTTCTTCCATCCCGAAACGATATCATAGTCCTCCTCCATGATCATTTTGTAAAGGCCGGGAATCTCATCTGGGCTATCCTGAAGATCGGCGTCCATAGTGATTATTACATCCCCCGAAGCATGTTCAAAGCCTGTATTTAAAGCCGCTGACTTGCCATGGTTTCTGTTGAACTTCAGTCCTTTTAGATTTGGGTTGATTGTTGATAGGTCAACGATTTTGGCCCAGGTCCCATCTGTACTGCCGTCATCTATCATCAGTATTTCATAGGAAAGATCATTTTTGTCCATAACCTTGCCGATCCAATCATTTAATTCAGGAATTGATTCTACCTCATTATATGCAGGTACTATTACAGAAATATCAAGTGTATTTGGCATTAATTAAATTTCTAATGTTGGGTTATTTTTTTTTGTAAATAGGGAAATAATCAATGAAAGTATAAAACCAAAGAATAGCTCTCCCGCCCTGAAGAGGGATGTTTTTTGAATAACTAATTTTCTTAAAACACCATTGTCAATTAAATTCAATATCACATTTTTTCCTGCCATAATTTATTTACCATTAATTTGGTTTAGCCGTATTTATTCAATCCGACCATTGTACAAATCCCAAACCGGAAAAATCAAATCATAGTCATTCCAAATTAAGTTTCCATCAACAATCTTAAAGTTTGAAAACAAATCTTCCTTCAAATATTTGCTAATTGATGGATGTTGAGATTTTTTTAAAAACGATTTAAAGTCAACAAGTTTTTCCGTTCCGTCTTTAAATTTTATTCGGATTGCATAATCACCAATGTATTTTGCAAATCCAACTTCGATTGTATCTAATTTTTTTTCGGAATAGCGCTCCGTTATTTTCATTTCATTTTTTTCGTTATCCGTTCGAAATTAATGTCTTTGCGGTAAACAAAATAATTAACCCATTTTTCCACGATTTTTTCTGCATAAATTGATAAAAAATCTTTGGCATTAATTAAACTTCTAATGTTCCGCCTTTGTTGGTGTTGTCACCAACAAACTAAAATGCCCTACATGAACGTTGGTCAAAAGACCTGCCTACTGGACAGGCTGGCACAACAAGGGCGACAAGCATATTATTATCCCTAAATATTCAAAAATCTTTGGCATTGATTACATTTCTAATGTTGGGTTATTTTTTTTTGTAAATAGGGAAATAATCAATGAAAGTATAAAGCCAAAGAACAGCATACCTATTATCGTCCAAACGGGCATCATTTCTGCATTCATAAATTTATCGGTAATTTCCATAGCTTTTTCAATTGCGTCATCGTCAAGACC
>CAYREN010000763.1:0-2039 GCA_964423255.1 uncultured Roseivirgaceae bacterium
ATACTGGCTTTTGCTCTAATATTTACATTTAGTTGCAGAGAAAAACTACAGAAAAAAATTCCTGATTGTAATTATGATCATGATGGAATGTTAACAATTAAAGGCGAGAGGAGATTTATCATCGGCTCCTATCACCTCCCAAAAACTGAAGATCCCTTCAAGACACTTGCTTCCAATGGTTACAATTATGTAAAGGTGAGTAATGTAGCCGAAATGGAAGCTGCCTCAGAAAATGGGCTACATGTCTGGGTTTATACCAATTCGATTACGGAAGAGAAAAAGGAGGAGGATAAACTTAGGATTGCAGGTTTGGTCAATGAATTTAAAAGTCATCCGGCCCTGCTATTTTGGGAGATGGAAGATGAGCCTGCCTTTACCTGGAATTCTGCCGAGCCTCGAATCTTGCCCGATCAGATGCAAGTGACGTATGATTTCATAAAGCAACTGGACCCGGATCATTTGATCATTACCAACCATGGCCCGGTCAATTTGATTTCTACCTTGCGGAAATACAATGGTTCTACTGACCTAGTTGCAGTGGATGTGTATCCGGTCGTTCCTCACGGAATCGTACCCTCGTATGCCCTCTTTCCAAACGGATTGCAGGGCGATTTGCTAAATCCCTACATTAGCCAGGTGGGTGAATATCTGGATAAAATGAAAATAGTGGTTGATGCTTCAAAACCTGTATTCGCAGTTTTGCAAGGATTTTCATGGGAAATGCTGAAACCGGAAGCGGAACGGGATTCGAGCATGATATTATACCCAAGCTATGAGGAATCCAGATTTATGGCTTACAATGCAATTGTTCATGGAGCTAATGGCATTATTTACTGGGGCACAAATTACACACCACAGCCATCACCCTTTATGGATGATCTAAATAAAGTGACAAGGGAACTGGCGGAGATGCAGGAGGTGTTGGCTGCCCCGACACTTGATTTGAAAATTATAAAAGAATACCATGAGCTGATGTATTCGGTAGATGCCGGTGTAGAGATCATGATAAAGAAAGCTGGAGGAAAGACGTATTTACTTGCGGTCAATTCAGATAAAAATCCGGTGAAGGTGACGTTGGGTGGACTAGTAGATTTTAATGAAGCATTAGTCCTTAAAGAAGAAAGAACTATCGGGATTGAAAATGGCAAACTGACGGACTTTAATAAGCCTTTTGGTGTGCATATTTACGAGTTGGAAAAGTAAGGTTTGAATGCTTGTCATCCGTAGCTTTAGATAGGTTGGAGGGAATTAAAGAAACAATAAAACAAAATGGATAAACACACAATCGAAAATGACAAATTCCGGGTATCTGTAAAAGAAACCGGCGCAGAATTATGCAGTATGCGGTCCCGAAAATCAGACATAGAATACATATGGAATGCCAATCCGGAGGTATGGGCTTCCCATGCACCAAATTTGTTTCCGGTGATCGGATGCCTAAAAAATAATGGGTTTTTATATAAAGGGCAAGAATACAAATGTCCGAAACATGGATTTGTCAGAAATAATAAAAAAGTGAACTTGGCAGCATCAACGCCAGACAGCCTCACTTTTAGGTTGAAATACGATGATGCTTCCTTGCTTGTCTATCCTTTTAAGTTTGAATTTATAATCAAATATATTCTTGAAGAAAATAAACTAAAAGTTGAGCATAGGATAAGTAACCATGGGGAAAACCAGATGTTCTTCTCTCTAGGAGGACATCCCGGGTTTACCTGCCCTGTTCATGAAAGTGAAAAATACGAGGACTACTATCTTGAGTTTGAGAAACCGGAAACTGCCCAGTCGTGGCGTGTGCAAAAAGATGGGCTTATCGGAAAGCGGACTATCCCTGTTTTTGACGAACCAACGATAATCAAATTGCACCCGCACCTTTTCGACTATGATGCCCTGGTATTCAAAAACCTAAATTCATCTCGGGTGAGTTTGAAAAGCAGGATGTCAACACAAGTGATTTCCATGGATTTTGAAGGCTTTCATTATCTCGGAATATGGGCCAAGCCCGATGCCAATTATGTTTGCATCGAGCCGTGGATTGG
>CAYREN010000764.1:0-2037 GCA_964423255.1 uncultured Roseivirgaceae bacterium
ATGCCGGAACTCCGGTTTCTAATAAATACTCAGTAAAAAACCATTTCCCTTATACCGGAGAATTGGATAAGGTTATTTTCAGAATAACCGAATAAATGAGAAATAATTTTAAGCTGGCAGTAAATGCTGTCAGCTTAATTCTAAAAATATCGAACGGAAATATTTAATCTATAAATAAAAACAAATGAAAAAAATGCAATTTAAAAAGTGCCAAAATGTCACGCTACTAATATGGCTTCTGATTACGCTTCCATTTCTGACCTTTGCTCAAGCTAAAAAACCCAATGTCCTTGTCATCTGGGGAGATGATGTTGGATGGTCCAATGTCAGCAAATACAACCTCGGGATCATGGGTTATCAAACGCCAAATATTGATCGCCTGGCTGATGAGGGGGCCATGTTTACAGATTGGTATGCGCAACAATCTTGTACAGCAGGTAGAGCCGCATTTATTTTAGGGCAACATCCATTTCGAACTGGATTATTGACCATTGGTATGCCGGGATCTAAACAGGGAATAGGTGAAAATATGCCAACCATTGCTGACTTGCTCAAAGAACAAGGCTATACCTCGGGCCAATTTGGTAAAAATCATTTGGGAGATAATGACAGTCACTTACCTACAAATCACGGGTTTGATGAGTTTTTTGGAAATCTGTATCACCTGAATGCTGAGGAAGAACCGGAAGGCTATTATTACCCTAAAGATCCTGAGTTCCGCAAAAAGTATGGCCCCAGAGGTGTAATACACAGCTATGCTGATGGCAAGATTGAAGATACAGGGCCATTAACAAAAAAACGAATGGAAACTGTAGATGAAGAATTTTTGGATGCTGCACTTAAGTTTATCGAAAAAGCACATAAAGATGGCAAGCCATTTTTTGTCTGGTTTAGTGCTACCCGCATGCACGTATGGACCCGACTGAAGCCTGAGAGCAAGGGAGTTACCGGAATTGGTATATACCCTGATGGTATGGTAGAGCATGATGGTCATATAGGTATTCTTCTGGCAAAACTGGATGAACTTGGAATTACCGATAATACCATGGTCATGTATTCTACTGATAATGGCGCTGAAACCTTCACCTGGCCGGATGGTGGTATTACTCCATTCCATGGTGAGAAAGGAACAACCTGGGAAGGTGGATTTCGTGCTCCCTGTATGATTCGATGGCCCGGTGTAATTGAGCCCGGAACCGTATCAAATGGTATATTCTCTCATGAAGATATGCTGCCAACTATATTGGCAGCAGCCGGAGATTCAAACATAAAAGAAAAGTTATTAAAAGGGCATAAAGCAAATGGGAAAGAATTCAATGTCCATTTAGATGGATTCAACCTCAAACCTTATTTTGAAGGAAAAGTTGACACATCACCCAGAAACAGCATTTTCTATTTTGACCAGGGAGGGAATCTCAATGCATTGCGTGTAAATAATTGGAAACTTCACTTCACTATTCTGGAGGGCCCTATAAATGAGGCTGTACAAGTAAAACGTGCATGGCCTATTATTATCAACCTACGCGCTGATCCTTATGAAGTGATGTGGAAAGAGTCGCAACGATATATGCGCTGGATGGCTGATAACATGTGGACATTCGTGCCTGCACAAAACTATGTTGGAGAATTTTTGGAAACATTTAAAGATTATCCACCCGTGCGAGGGTCTTCCCTAAGCGTTGACCTGGTATTGAAACAAATGTTGGAACAAAGCCCTACAGGAAATTAGCTACTTACTTAATTGAGCACCACGTTTTAGTGGTATTCATTTTGTTGATATTATTTAAATGAAGTATTGTAAACAAATTTTTCTTATCACCCTGGCACTGCTGATATGCTTTAATCTTATGGCACAAGTTAACAGTCGCACAGTTGATATTAGTCATGAAAAAGGGTTCCATAGTTTAACACTAATGCTTGCAAATGCTTTTGTACCCAATACATTTTCAGATAATACCAATGATATACTTATTGTCCCTGTATATGGCTTGAATTACGATTACCAGATCAGTAGCAAATGGGGATTAGGAGTTCATA
>CAYREN010000765.1:0-2030 GCA_964423255.1 uncultured Roseivirgaceae bacterium
GAACCTACTGCTCCTGAAAAGGCTGATAACCTAACCATGGGAATTTCAGTACAATGGTTCTCAGAAAACACCAATAATCCCACGAATTTTCCTGATATAAAATGGGGATTGCCATGGAGCGATGAGAAGTCTTTTGCCATTACGCGAGGTGATTGGGACTGGGAAACAGGAATGGGAAAAGACATGATTAAGGAAACTGAATTTATCAGAGATTATGGTTTGTTGGTTGTTTATTCTAACTGGTCCTATTTGAAAAACAATTATTCTGATAAAGAGAAGTTTGATAATGAAAGCCTTAAATGGGTGGCTTATATTGGTGGTAAAAGGGAGTCAAGAAGATTAATAGGTGATTATATTCTAACAGAAAACGAACTGAGGGAGCAGAAATTTTTGCAGGATGGGACAGCGCCAACCTCCTGGACAATTGATTTGCACTATCCCGATCCTGAAAACCTGGAAAAAATGGATGGCGAAGCATTCAGATCAATTGCAAAACATATTAAGATTTATCCATACCCAATACCTTTCAGATGTTTGTATTCTAAAAATATTGAGAATTTGATGATGGCAGGGAGGGATATCAGCGTTTCTCATGTTGCTCTTGGAACAGTAAGATTAATGCGTACATGTGGCATGATGGGGGAGGTGATAGGCATGGCTGCATCCGTTTGTAAAAGTAAAAAAGTATTGCCACGCGATATTTATCAAAATCATTTTTCTAATCTGGAAAAACTAATGATTAAAGGGATTGGCGATTCGAACTTGCCCAATAAGCAAATTTATAATCAAGGCAGTACTTTGATGGAGATTGAAAATATCAAATGATAAGGTCAATAGGGCTGATTATAATATTAATAGTTTTTATCGCATCGAATAGAGATAGTCATAAGTATCCTTTCTTGTATTTTGTTGTTGCTGACTCAATAAATATCAAAGTAAACGAAATTTATGATAGCCTTGATTTATTGTCGGATTATTCCGCTCGTGTCACTTCACCAGTATGTGAAGTGGATAAATGCTATGGCATCGAAGTTGATTTTTATTGGGATCTCATGGGTAGGTTTCATCATTTTGATACTATTTCTGGCAACGAATTAACGAAGTTAGATCATGAAGCATTTATCAGTTCAGACTACGAAAAGTTGAATAACATATTAGCTAACCCAAATTCTATTCTCGGGTCTTATACTCAAAAGGAACTCGTTGTGAATCGTCGGACTTCTGAAATTGATGGATTTACAGGCGCCACTATTGAGGAGATAAAAGAATCTGTTATTGACGGAGCTGTATACTCATGTTACGTTTTGTGGAATATTGCTAATGGATCGGTCGTAGATAGTATCCAAAAAAATACTTTGAAATTACTCAACAAGGAAATTGTTCAGAAGATGGTAAATCTAAATGATCAAGAGATTAACTATTTTTTAATAAATAATTTCACCAAAAAAGACTACAGACTTTATTTGCCCGAAGTGCTGAATACAATTACCCAAGGGAGAGGATATTATGCAAAAAATACTATCGAAAAAATGCCTGAAGATGTTATTGCCAATATCGTTTCACAACAATTTTTCGCCACTTATTTCTCTGATTTGGATTATTTTGCTCAGGTCGCCTTGTTGGAAAAAATAAATGCAAAATTGATAAGTGATAAGATGATGATTACTTTAGCGGAAAATATTGATGAAAGAGATTCGTATAAAAACAAATTGATTAAATCATTGCTAAATATTAAATAAATAATATAATTAGGATAATTTAGATTAATATCCATAGCATATATCTAATGTTCATTTGCTATAAAAGATAAAAACAAAAAGAAATGGCCCATTATTTTGCAAAACTACTGACACTCTTATTTATGGCAATGATAATTGCCAAATGTTCTCCAAAAGAAGAAAAAGGTGAGCAAGAAAGACCAAACATAATTTTTATCATGAGCGATGATCATGCCTATCAGGCCATCAGTGCCTACGGATATGGATTGAACAACACACCCAATATTGATCGAATTGCCAATGAAGGTGCAA
>CAYREN010000766.1:0-2026 GCA_964423255.1 uncultured Roseivirgaceae bacterium
TGCTAACCCAACTACCCAAAGTATGAACCATATTATACCAGGAATTATCCAGGTGCATAAGTATATGCCTCTTTCCATGCCAATGTAGACAAGGATGAGATATCCAGATAACCAGATACTGCCTATACCCAACATAGCATACCATGCCCATTTTTCTCCCTTCCTATAGGGTATCAAAGCTATGATGGCCCAAAATAAGGCGAAAATCAACAAATACAAACCCCGGAGCTGTACAGCAAGCTCGATAGCACCCATCAATTCTGGACTGAGATCACGAATTTGAATAATGGTTACACCAACCAGCTCTTCGTAAGTGAATTCAGAAGACCCTGAGAACATCATTAATAGAGAACTTACTACAGGCAGAATAGCAACCACGAATAGCAAAGAGGAGGCAATATTTAAATTTCTACTCATAGGTAAATACATAATATATTAATGTTCATTTATTACATATAAAGAAAGTGCCCGACACAACAGATCGGACACCTCTAGGTATTAATTACATATTATAAACGTAGCTAAACGTTTGAGAAAATTCTTCAATTGTTGTTGGAGTAGTGTTTTCCTCATTTCTTTTTGCCACAAATATTTCTCCGGCATTTACTCGCACTAAAAATTCATTCATTTTATCTGCTACACTTTCAGAAGCCCCCATTCCCATAAAAGCACCTTTAAAATCGGCATAAGGAAATTGCACATAATTTAAATCCGGTTTGCCTATGGCTGCTCCATAAACTATTGTCATTTCGGGGTATGTAACATTTCTTGCACCTAATAAATCTTGGTGGTTATTTCCGTCAAAATCTAAAGCCAGCAATCTTTTTGCAGCATAATTTGCAATGTCTTTGGTAGCTATTGTCGGAAACGATAAATCTGGTTTAATAGGAGAGCCCATAACACCAGCATCTTTTATTAAACCAACCATACCCAATGCGTTTTCCATAAAATAGCTGGGGCGAAGGTTCAGGGTATTTAAACCTTCAATTTGATTAAATCTCCCTTCCATATGGTGCAGGCCTAAAATTATTCCTGTACCTCCATTGATATGTGCACCTTGACTGCTCAAAGCAACTACATTTTTTACCTTGCAAATTTCCATTGCCTCTGCAATAGCATTTACATGTTCCATTTGAAATGCGGTGTAATCAACTGCTTGCATATTCATCGGGATGATAGCGTAAACGTGGCTTGCTTCGGCAAATGCATTATTCAATAATTCAACGTCATCAGTACTTCCCTGAAATAATTCGGCACCTTTTTCGGTGAGGTCTTTTGCTTTTTCAACATCCCTGGCAATTATTCTTACTTGTTTTCCAGCTTCCAAAAGTGTGGAGGCAATAATTCTACCTGTGTTTCCTGTAGCTCCTGTTATTACATACATAATTTTTGATTTTAGTTAAACGATTATTTATTTATTATTTCCAATTGAGCAAAACTGTGCATGACAGTTTGCGATTTATAATTCAATTTATTTTTGCTTGCAAATTGTTTGAGGTATTGGGTTTTTGACCAAAGTTTTGCGCGTTTTTTCGTGGCGCGGTACCAAACATAAATGCCTTTGTTTTTTAAAGAAAAGAAATGTCTGGTTAGCTGTATCAAATTTCCTTTACCGGTAGGAGTAAGGATGATTATCTTGCCATCATCTTTCAAAACTTGTAAAGAATCCTTTAGCATAGCATCAATTTCTGTCTTTTTCATATGAAATAATACACTGCAAATAGTCACATAATCAAAGCTGTTTTTCTTGAAAGGCAATAATTTTCCAGCTGGAATATGGTGCAGTTTGACATTCGTATTTCTTAACTTTTCTTTAGCTTCTTTGAGCATGTCTGCACTTGTATCCGTCCCTGTAACAGTTACGTTTTTTTCGCTGATAAGAATTCCCAACATTTTTCCAGGACCAGTGCCAATATCTAATAGAGTTGAATCGTTTTCGATTTCATCTAATACAGGGTTCAGAAATTGTCTATACCAGGGTGCTTCTTGTAATTTGGAAAAGAACTTTGAAAATTTCATATTTATC
>CAYREN010000767.1:0-2019 GCA_964423255.1 uncultured Roseivirgaceae bacterium
AATAGTACAATATTTATCAGTAGCGCTTCAAAATTTGTAACAGGAACAATAATTCCTATTGATGGGGGGGTCAGTTCATTTAGTGGGGTGTAAAGCATCATTCATTACCCCTTTCAAATTGATTAATTTAAGTCATATTTTCAATGAAGTAATACACACCATTTTGGATTCTGCTGTAGGAGATAGTTAAATCTCCTCAGTAACGATATTTTTTTGAATATTTTTTAATTCGATAAAAGTTCCAGTACTGCCAAAACCGGTCGATGATCTGAGGCATTTTTTTCATCGATTACCCTCATCTCCAATACCCTCCATCGCTTTGCCGGCCTGAAAAGAATGTAGTCAATCTTTTTCCTGGGATTATCAGAAGGCCAGGTAGGTTCATCTTTCGAAAAGGATCTTGTCCATTGCTCACTTAAAATATTTATTGGCATACTTTTCGGTAGGGCATTGAGATCTCCTACGAGAATTGCTGGTCGACTATCAGTTGCATATAATCCAGCCAATTGTCTGGCCTGGTTTATGCGATCTGTTTCATCGTTGGTATGATCTAAATGTGTACCAATGAAACGGATGGTATCGCCACTTTTTAGTACCACATTGACTTCCAGGGCAGATCTTGGTTCTTTACCTTCTCTGCCATGCAGGGCATGATTTTTTGTGGATAAAAATGAATAATTGGATAGTATTCCTTCACCATATTCTCCATCGTCATAGCTCATCGCCTTGCCAAATAATGGAGCCATTCCGGTACGAATTCCCAATTCGGTGACCAAATCGAGCTTTTTCACTCTTTTGGTTTTGAAGTCAACCTCTTGCAACGCAACAAGATCTGGCTTTACAGATTTGATAACATTGGCAATTCTGTCAAGATCAAAATCTCCATTCATGGTCTCACCATGATAAATATTATAAGTCAATACCCTCACAATTCTCGAAGAATCAATTGGCGTTTGAGCGTGAGTACATATAATAATTGCATAAAAAAATAGCAAGATTAATACTGGTTTGGCAAATTGATATGTAATTGTTTTTCTGGGCTTCTTCATCGGTTTATATTTTGAAAGTTTGCTTTTTACAGGGGCTTATAATCATGCTCTTGTGTGTCTTTATAATGCTCCGGCCCTGTCTGCCGAAAGGCAGGCATGCCGGTTTCATATTATTTATCTAATTTTAAATATAAGCTTAGCACCGTGATTAATAGTTCAGCCTAATGATAATAAATATTCTCTTCCAATTGAGGTTTTGTTTACAAAATGAAAGTGTGATTTTCAATATGTAAAGAATTGATAGCGTCATAGTCCTTACTATTTGTACTGAAATACCGTGACAACTGCTGCATGATCAGATGGAAACATGATGGGATGATAATCTACCACCTTTGATTCGATGGGTTTTAGTTGATTTCCTAAATAATAAATATAGTCAATCCTGTCTCTCAGTTCATAATTATAGGAGGAAGTAGCTGCTCTTGGTGTCCAGGTAAGTCCGGGGTCAATCAAAGGATTGATGTTTAATTCACGAAAGCTATCAGAAAATCCAGCATCCAGCATTTCTGTACTCACCGGCCAAGCTACTGTTTGATCATAATGAAGTTGTTTAGTTGCTTTAATCCAATCGAGATGGGAGCCACTGTTAAAGTCTCCTGACATTATTATTGGATTATTTTTATTATCTGCAATCCAGGGCTCTATCTCTTTGATTATCTGCTTGATTTCTGCGTGGCGTGTTTTACCTTCCGCTTCAATTAATTCTTTTTCTGACATTTTACCATCCACTACACTTTTTCCATAGTCAGGTAAGTAGTGAAGCCAGGTGTCGAAAAATACCAATTCATCATTCGGCCCGAGCTGAAGTTTGACTCCGCCAAAATTAAAAGGCTTGAATGCCTTTATTGTTTCTAAGATTGGAAAACGACTCATAATAGAAAGATTGGAGCTGACGAGGTAAAAATAGTACCCCAGAGAATCGGCAATTTCTTCTCCTGACCCATAGGTTTCGATAAGTCCGACAATATCA
>CAYREN010000768.1:0-2013 GCA_964423255.1 uncultured Roseivirgaceae bacterium
AGCTCAATCATTTTATTGGCAACCTGTTCATCCGGGCATCTGACGATATTGCTTTCGGTCATAGATAAATCAAGCACTGCATATGATTTTTGCAGTTTTATATTTCCTACCTGAGTAACATATGCATTAATCTCAACGCCAACATGATTTAAAAACAACTTGGCAATTGCTCCGGCAGCGACTCTTGCTGCAGTTTCTCTTGCAGAGCTTCTTCCTCCACCTCGATAGTCGCGATTACCATATTTCTCTTGATAGGTATAGTCTGCATGTGAAGGCCGGAATTTTTCTGCAATGTGGGTATAGTCTTTGCTTTTTTGATCTTCATTGAAAATGACAATGGCTATTGGTGTTCCGGTAGATTTCCCTTCAAAAACTCCGGAAAGAATTTCGGCCTTATCACCTTCCTGGCGCTGCGTGGTTATTTTTGATTGGCCCGGTTTGCGTCGATCCAACTCTTGTTGAATAAAACTTTCATCAATTTCCAAACCGGAAGGACAGCCATCAATCGTAACGCCAATGGCCTTTCCATGTGATTCTCCAAAAGTTGTAATCCTAAATATAGTTCCGTAGGTATTTCCCATTATTTTCTAAAAATAAAGAATATTGTAAGGACCAACATTACTGCAATAAATATGTTGGCTATCAACTTCACAATGCCCTCTTTGTTTACATTTTCCAGTTTATTATTTTCTATATCAATTATATTATAGAATGAACCTAAATCATTGGAAGAAATGGATACATTTTTTTTGCTTTCTCCTGAGACCACAACATTTATGTTTGATACCAAAGTATCATATTTTTCTTTATAAGGATCGAAGTAAATCATAGAAATGTAATCACTTAGATCAAATGTCCCAGGTTCTTTGGGTATAGCATAATAATTAAAGCTTTTCGATCCTCTTACTTTATTATTACTTCTTCTGATGTTTTGTTGGATATTGGGAGAATAAAAATCAAAATTGGATGATTCTACAACTAGTGGATTATCAATTGCGGAGATATTTCCTTCCCCCTGAACCTTAAATTGATAAGTAAAACTTTGCCCGGTGTTTAGTTCTTTATTGGATATTTCTTCACTTAAAAAATATTTACCTACTGGTACCTGTTCTTTCAATGGATGTGGTGGTAGATCCATTACCGTTATTGTCTTTGCTTTTGTTGTAAATACTTTTCCCTGTGCTTGCCTTGATCTGCCAAAAAAAGATGGGTTTTTGGCAACTTTGTATTTGATCATATTTAGTTGCACAGATGGGAAGTTTATGGGTTCATTATTTAAAGGAAAAAATGAAGCTTGAAATAACTTATAATGTCCATATCGCTTATTTCCTATTTCTACATTATCACGATTGAGGTTTGTTATTTTAAAATTTTCTTCCCAGCAATTTGCGGGAGTAATCTTCTTTTTTATATCTGCCAACTGCTCAGAGATATCATTTGGCCAGTCCAGGTCAGCTTGATTGGTACTAGAAACGTAGAACCCAAGCGTCACTGTAAATCCTTCACCAACAAAAACTTTATCTTTATCGACAGTTAAAGCAAGAAATGCATCTTCCTTAATTTCGATAAATTCTTGAGGTTTTCGTCTACCGAAAAATTCCTCAAAAGGATCATAGGAAAAAGGGTCGTATCTTTTTTGTTGTTGAATTGCTGGACCCACAGTAACTCTTTTTCCAGTAGAACTGATAGGTTGATCATTTACAGTAATCTTAAATGGTTTGATCACAACTACTCCTTCCTGAACAGGCACATAATTTTGAATGATACTTTGCGTAGTGGAGTATTGACCATTAATAATATTGGTTGATGATGAGTTTGATTGACCAATTCTATTGAAGCCCTGGATCTCAGGAAAATTGTCAATGCTTTTAATTCTTTCATTTTGTGCCTCTACAGTTATTGTAAATGCCTGATTGAGAGCAATCTTATTGGGGCCCAAAATAATTCGTATATTTTGTGCATAGTTTTTAGCACAAAATATTAAAATTATCGTAATAGATATAAGAAAGCGTT
>CAYREN010000769.1:0-2010 GCA_964423255.1 uncultured Roseivirgaceae bacterium
TCAGTTCACTCACCCAAGCCCTACTTTCTCCATACTGATTAAATTTATAAATAGAGGAGGTCATAGGAAAAGCTGTTTGATCTGCACTCATACCCGTGAGTCTTTGACCCTGCCTTACAGAAGAAGGCAGCTCCTCACCATGCAAATCGTATAACCTTGGTTTGTAGTCGTAGGTCTCCAATTGTGATGGTCCTCCGCTTTGAAATAAATAAACAATCCTTTTGGCCTTTGGAATAAAATGAGGTAATCCCGGAATTCCTTTTGGCCCCGAAACAGGATTTGCATTCCCACTAGCGGCAAAGAGTTTTTCTGACCCAAGCAGCGAACCAAGCGCTATGGCGCCAAGGCCCAAAGATGTCTTCGTCAGAAACGTCCTTCGGTCAAACTGCTTTTCAATATTTTGCAGGTCTTTATTATCAGAACTCCATAAATCTTGATGATGAGGCATATTTTATTTTTTAGTTATTGAAGCATCGGCATTCATAATCACACTTGCTACAACGGCATTTGCAGCAATAAGATCTGCATCAAGTGAGCTATCTGGTTTATACTCACCTGCATTTAACCAACCTTTCGATTTACCTTTCTTTTGTTTAAAATCAACATACTGTTTCTCCTGTAACTCAAGGAGTATTTTCAATTCTTTATTATTTGGTGTCCTTCCGGTAAGTCTGAGAAAGGTTTCGGAAATGCCCTTTTCAATTGAATCGTACCTGGTGATTTTTTCTCCTATTACTTTGGAAGCCTCTACATAAGTAGGATCGTTGAGCAAGGCGAGGGCTTGAAGTGGTGTGTTTGTCCTTTGCCTTCTAACAGTGCACTCGCTTCTTTCCGGAGCATCGAATGTAGCTAATGAGGGGTGAGGGACAGACCTTTTCCAAATAGTGTACATGGATCTTCTATAAAGTTTGTCTCCGGAATCCGGTTCATATTTAGTGCTGTTTACTTTCCATAGTCCTTTTGGCTGATATGGTTTTACACTTTTCCCACCGATTTTGTTATTGAGCAGGCCACTGGCCATTAATGCATTATCTCTAATCATCTCGGCTGTCAATCTTACAGCAGGTCCTCTGGCCAATAGTATATTATCTTTATCCAAATCAAGAAGTTCATTGCTTGCTTTGGAGCTCTGTCTGTAAGTTGCAGACATCACAATTAGTTTTTGTAGGGCCTTCACATCCCATCCTGATTCCATAAATTCTACTGCAAGCCAATCAAGTAAATCAGGATGACTTGGAAGCTCTCCCTGATTTCCAAAATCTTCGGTCGTCCTTACAATTCCTCTTCCAAAATATGATTGCCAATACCGGTTTACAGTGACCCTGGCAGTCAAAGGATGATCTGGATGAACTAGCCATTTAGCAAATCCTATCCTGTTTTTAGGCAAACCTTCGGGCATGGGCAAAATACTTTCCGGAGTATTCGGAAATACCTCTTCCCCATAAGAATCATATTCACCCCGTTTCAAAACATAGGCCTTTCTTCGCACATCCATCTCTTTCATTATCATTACTTCCTGAATATTTTCAACAGTATCAGCATAAGTATTTCTGGCATTTTTAAGATCATTTAGGGTTTTGCTGTATGGAATAGAGATATTTGCTAAAAAATATAATTTTAGAAGTTCCTTTTCAGATTCATTCAATGCATTACTATTTTTTGAAACAATACTCTCGAATTTATTCCAATCTGCTATTTGTATTATTTCAAGTGGCGTTAACTCATTGTCAAAGATCATCATGTCATCTACGACAGCTCCTCCAATTCCTTTTCCGCGCCACCTGGCACCCACCTGGATTCCAGGTTCTTTCTCCTTTTTGAAATGAATATCTTTGTATAAATTATCAACTTCGATCACCGTTTCAAGCTCTATTCCATTCTGGTAAATTTTAAGCCCAGACGCCTTGGCAGATCCATCGTATGTCAATATGAAATTCAGCCAAACATCTCTTGGCACTTCCTGAATTGTATTTATTATTATGGCATTATCCGGTGAGGTATGCGCCATTA
>CAYREN010000770.1:0-2006 GCA_964423255.1 uncultured Roseivirgaceae bacterium
CAAGCAGCATCAATATATTGCTTTTATTGTCCAGCAACTTTTTAAAAACGGTATTACTATCCGCTATTATAAGTATTCCAATAACTTATTTACTAGTACAAAGTTGGCTGGAGAATTTTGCCTTTCGAATAGAATTAAGCTGGTGGCTATTTATCGTGCCTGTATTGCTGGTTATATTCTTGGTGATAGTTTCTATAAGTATCAAAACTATCATAGCGGCAATGGCAAACCCTGTTGAATCTTTAAAATCAGAATAATTAATTTATCATGATAAAGAACTATTTGAAAACAAGCATCAGGAGCCTTTTGAGACAAAAAGGAATAACAGCCATCAATATTGTCGGGCTCACCTTAGGGCTTACCTGTAGCATGTTGATATTGCTTTGGATTGGCAATGAGATGAAATTTGACCGCACACACAAAGATGGAGATCGAATCTATAAAATGTTGTTTAATATCCAGTACCCGGATGGTTCCATCAACACATGGACCAATGCTCCACAACCTCTCGAAGAAGTCTTGGAAAAGGAATATCCGGAAATTGAACATGCTATGCTCATAAGCTGGAACGGTGACAGGCTGTTGACTTTGGGAGATCAAAATTTTAAAAAGCCTGGTGTATTTGCCAGTGAGGATATGTTCGAAGTATTTGATACCCCATTTATTGTTGGAAAAAAAGAAACTGCGCTAAAAGAAAAAAAATCTATTGTCATTACAGATAAGCTTGCTCAAATATTATATGGGAATGATTGGAGACAAAAGGAAATTATTGGATCTACCATTGTGGTAGAAAAAGAAGATATACTCATGGTAACGGGTGTTGTGCCAGCTCCAACAACAAATTCCTCTATTCAATTTGATTATGTGATTCCTTTTAAACTTGGATTAGATTATCAACCTTGGAATCGCGAATGGGGAAATTTCAATAACAGGATGTTTGTAAAACTCAGAGAAGGAGTAGAGGTCAATGAGTTTAATGAGAAAGTAGAGGACGTTGTAAAAACCCATAGAAAAAATGGTGAAGGAGATGATACACACGCTTTTGTTTACCCCATTGAAGATCTTTATTTGTACGGTAAATTTGACAATGGTGTCAATATTGGAGGACGAATAGAATACATTCAAATTTTTGGGGCAGTATCCATTTTTGTTCTTGTACTTGCCTGCATAAATTTTATGAACATGGCAACTGCCCGTTCTTTCCGGAGAGCCAAAGAAGTGGGGATCAGGAAGGTAGTTGGTGCCAATAAACGATCGTTAATATTCCAATTCATTGGAGAATCCATACTAATTACCCTTTTCTCATTGGTATTGGCTGTTGGACTTTCGCAATTGCTATTGCCTGTTTTTAATGAGCTGACGAACCAAAGCTTATACCTTGATTTTCAAAACCTAAACTACTGGCTTTTTGGGGTATTATTTTTAATCGTTACCAGCCTTCTCGCAGGATTTTATCCGGCATTTTTTATTTCCGGATTTAAGCCGGTAAGTGTTTTAAAAGGCAGTCTTGCCACCAGTCACAATGCTATATTCTTTAGAAAAACGCTGGTAGTTTTTCAGTTTTTCCTTTCAATGATTATGATCATTTCAACTTTTGTGGTACAAATGCAAATTGATTTTATCATGAATAGAAATCTTGGTCTGGATAAAGAAAACGTAATGATCTATGGATTGAACAATGAATCCTATACACATTTCCAAGCCATCAAAAATGATTTGCTTCAACATCCGGAAATAGTAAGTGTAACAACCTTAAACCAAAATCCGCTGAATGTTGGAAGTTCTGCAACAGGTATGGAATGGGAAGGTAAAAAGGAGGGCGAAGAAATAGAATTTAGTCATTTGTGGGTGACTTACGATTTCATTGAAACATTGGGGATGGAGCTTATGGATGGTCGGGATTTTTCTCCTGACTTTGGTACAGATTCATCAGCATTCCTTGTAAATGAAGCAGCAATTAAGGCTATGGGATTGGAAAATCCTGTCGGATCAGCATTCAATGGATT
>CAYREN010000771.1:0-2005 GCA_964423255.1 uncultured Roseivirgaceae bacterium
ATTTAAAACGAAGCACAACGGTAAAACCTATCACCGGATATCCATGGATCCACTAAGTCAAAAACCATCGAAAACCCATGAAATCCCCAATAAATGAAACCTCGTATCCAGGAAGGTGAAAAATTGAAATAACACAGGCAGACACCTGCCAATAACCCCCTTTAGGTTTAGCCTACGCCGATACAGATCGGGGATCAATCCCGAAAGCAATTGGGAGAAAAATTAGGTGGATCCCCTGGGCCACTCTAGTTTGATTCCATATTATTGTGCTTAGTTTTTTCAGATATCAATTAACCTTTCGTAGCTTTCTTTAGTCTCTTTTCTGCTTTTTTTTCTTTTGGAGTTTTAGCAGCTTCTTTTTTAACGTTTTTCTTTGCGTCTTTACCTTTTCCCATAATACTATCTATTAAATGTTATTAATTTCTCTATTCTACCTGTGTGCCTATTAATTCTGATGTAAAATTCCCTTCTTAGAAAATCTTGATTTAAATTAAGCACAACGGAGAGTATATGATTTGTGGCAGTTTTTGAAACACAAATCTTTCAACTTACACCGATGCTTGTTTATATCTAAAATACTCATATTTAGTAAATCATCCTTCATAAAATATATACATTGTGTGTGCCTTGAATGGCGAATATAGATCATGAAATTGAGTGTTCCAAAGGCATCGCCGTCGGTGAGCCTATGGCAACCGAGGTCCTATGGTTACCAATGGGTGAAATCCTATCTGTCATTTGACAGTCAATCGTCTACTCGACCGTGGTGTGTTTTTCAATATTTAACGATCAATGATTTTCAAGATATTTCCACTAATACTACAGATTGTTGGACTTCAGCCAATTGACAAATAAATTTATCCACTGATCTGTACCATCTTCTTTTCGTCCCAATCCAAAACCATGTCCACCTTTGGAAAATATATGGGTCTCAACCAATATATTGTATTCATTTAATCGTTGAGCATATAGAGTCGTTTCTTCTACCAAACAAACGTCATCGTCATAAGCGTGAACTAAAAATGAAGGTCGTGTGTATTTTGATACTAAATCAAGTAACCTATTTTGATCGATTTCTTGTTTGGCTAGCTTTCTGAAATACAAGCTTTCCTCTAACCATTTTAAATTCGTATTTGATAGATTTGTTACACCATAAATCAGGGCAGAATAATCTGGATTTTCTTCATTTTTATCACTTTTCCAAAGACTTGCAACGGTTGCTAAGTGACTACCTGCCGAAAAGCCTAACAAGCCTACTTTCTTTTTGTCAAAATCATATTTTTCAGCCATTTCTCTAAGCAATACAAGTGCTCTTCTAGTATCTGTGAGAGGCACTTTATCTGGTTGATCTGATGTTTCAGGATTAGGAATTCTGTATTTCAATACAGCAGCAGTGATGCCCAATGAAGATAATATTTCTGCTACATCGTACCCTTCATGATGCATTGCTACAAGTTCATACCCACCACCAGGGATAATAATTACCGCTTTGCCTAAATTTTCTCCCTTTGCTTTGTAGATTGTAAGTGTTGGATCAGTGACGTTAAATAAACACAAGGTTCCCCAAATCTCTTCTTGATACTCTTTAAGATTATTTTCCTTATAGTAGGGTTTATCTTGTCCCTCCCAAAGCTTATAAACATCTTGAGCTTCCGCAATTTGCCCAAATAATATGAATAGAAACAGCAAGTAGAATTTTGTGATTTTTTTCATTCCAAACTCTCTCTTCCAGCGACCTACTAATTCAGCTCGAAAATCTAAATCATCAGCTACTTCATTAGTTGATTTCCCTGATTGACATAATTCTACTGCTATCAGTTTAAATTCCTTGTCAAAACTTCTTCTTTCTTTTTTCATAATACAGTAAATTTAACAATTGCTTGCTTAACTTACTGCCCAGTCAAATATAGCAGATCCAAGTTCATGTTTTGTGAGGAATCGAACCAATGGGATAGCCATTTAATCGATTACTCACTATAATTTTTTAATCGTAATGAAATCTACA
>CAYREN010000772.1:0-2003 GCA_964423255.1 uncultured Roseivirgaceae bacterium
CCAGGGTGGACAAACTATGGTAAGCGTGTATTGTACAGTACTTATGATGTAACCAAACAAATAAAAGAAGGAGGAAACAGTATTGGCGTCACGCTGGGAAATGGGTGGTTCAATCCTCTGCCATTAGTGTTGTTTGGAAAATACAATTTGCGGGAAAATCTTGCGATTGGTCGTCCAAAATTTATTGCACATCTCAAAATTAATTACTCTGATGGTTTAACTCAAACCATTGTAACCGATGAAAATTGGCTGACCCATGAAGGTCCGATAATCAGGAATAATATTTATCTCGGTGAAGTATATGATGCCAGAAAGGAAATCCCTGGATGGGATTTTTTTGGGTTCAATGCAGATTTATGGAAAAACGCCAAGATTGTAAGTGAAAAAACCGGGAAACTTCAGGCGCAGAATCTTCCACCAATTAAAATTACGAGAAAATTAAAACCAGTAAAATTGATGGAACCCAGTCAAGGGGTCTATATTTTTGACATGGGTCAAAATTTTTCCGGCTGGGTGAAACTGAAGATTAAGGCAGATAAAGGAACCAAAATAAAACTGAGGTATGGTGAGTTAATTTACGAAGATGGCACGCTCAATTTAATGACCAGCGTTGCCGGACAAATCAAAGGCAGGAACATCGAAGGTAAATTGAGAGGAGGTCCTTTTTCTCCGGAAATCGCCTGGCAAGGTGATACATATATTGCCGCTGGCGATGGCGTAGAGTATTACATGCCAAAATTCACTTTTCATGCTTTTCGCTATGTAGAAGTTGCTGGTTTACAAAATAAACCAGTACTGGAAAATATCGAAGGTTTACGTTTGAACAGCGAACTTACGAAGGCCGGGTCTTTCGAATGTTCCAATCAACTGTTCAATGATATCCAGGAAATTACCGAATGGACCTTTTTAAGTAATGTCTTCAGCGTTCAGTCCGATTGTCCTCATCGCGAGCGTTTTGGATATGGAGGAGATTTGGCTGTAACAACAGATGCATTCATTTATAATTATGATATGTCAAACTTTTATAAAAAGGTAGTTCGTGATTTTCAGGATGCCGTACTCCCCGATGGAAGGCTAACAGATACTGCTCCATTTATTGGTTTAGATTATTGTGGTTTAGCCTGGGCCTTTGCTCATCCTCTTACATTGCTGGAGTTGTATCAATATTATGGGGATGTTACGCTGATTGAAGAGCAATACGAAACTGCCCGAACCTGGTTTGAACAGGTAATTTCTAATAATGAATTAATCATCACACACGGACTGAGTGACCATGAAAGTTTGGCACCAATTCCGACATCTGAAATGGTGACACCAATATTTTATCAGAGTGCGATAATCATGTCAAAATTGGCTGAGATTATGAACCAAACAGAAGATGCAAAAAAATATGGAGAGCTATCAGGGCAAATTAAAAAGGCTTATTTAGATAAATTTTATAAAAGTGGTACAGGGAAATTTGCGCCATTTACCCAGGGTAGTCAGTCCTTTGCCATATACACAGGGATTACTCCTGAAGAAGATAAAAAAGCTGCACTTGAAGAACTTGTTAAGAATATTGAAGTAGAAAATGAAGGCCATCTTACAACCGGGATCTTCGGGACTAAATACTCCCTGGATGTTCTTTCAGAAAATGGCTTTTCCGAAACTGCAGCAACTATGGTCGGGCAAACAACCTTCCCGGGCTGGGGGCATATGCTGGCAAATGGAGCAACGACTTTATGGGAACACTGGGAATATAGTGACAATACATTTTCACATAACCACCCCATGTTTGGTTCGGTGAGTGAATGGTTCTACAAATGGGTGGGGGGTATTCAGGCAGATTCAACAGCCGTAGGTTTTGACAAAATTATTATTCGCCCGCAAATTATCTCAAATGTCAGTTGGGCAAAATCAAGTTATAATTCAATGCATGGAAAGATAGTCAGTGACTGGTCTCGTGATGATCATTCATTCAAATTGAATATTACAATTCCTGTTAACACAACTGCAAAAGTTTA
>CAYREN010000773.1:0-1992 GCA_964423255.1 uncultured Roseivirgaceae bacterium
TACTTCGAAAGCTTCGTAATCTGCTTCAATTTGATCTTTCGAAACTCAACCTCCGATCCTTCTGCTTGTACAGCAATTTGACCTTTGTTGGTTGTGCAATCATGTCCATAATTAACCAAATCACCATTTACCCATACCTTTATTTCCCTGTCAAGACATTGCACTTTCATAGTATTCCATTTTCCCACTTCTTTCTCAGAGCCATCAGTAAGATTAAGTACTCTTCTTTTTTTGCCTTCAGTAATTCCCCATTCTTCTTTTGGCCCTCTTCGTGTTTCCATATCGGGGACAGTGATATCCTCAACGATACACCAAAAATCTCCAGCATTCTCATGCATCATTTGCACTTCCAAAGATTTTGGAAACATTTTGTAAAGTGCCCTGGGAGTAGAAGCATGAACGAGTACACCACAATTTCCGGGTTTTGCAGCAAAACGATACTCAACAATCAATTGGTAGTTTTCATATGTTGCATCCGTAATCAAATGTCCATTGGGTGTGCCAAGGCTCACCAACATTCCTTCGCGAATAATGAATGGATTTATCGCATCGGAGTTGTCGTCCATCTCGGGCACATCCACATGCCATCCATCCAGATTTTTGCCATTGAACAGACTTATGGTTTGTCCAAATAAAACATCGTGACTAAATAAAACTGAAAACAAAATCGTTGCAACTACTATTGGCCTTTTCATATTGAGTTATTATTTTTTATGGTAGATTATTTATTTTTTGAATGGGCATAAACTTCAATCCAATCAAGCCTTGAGCAAGCTCTTGAAGCACCACCTCTCATCAAGTCTGTGCAACCGATTTCTGCCACTTTGCTCAAATCAATCTGGTCTTTCGCAATTGGTTTTAAGGGTTGAATTTTGTCAATATCCAGCAACCACCAATTGATGTCTGTAATATTGAACTCGCTAATTCTCCAGTCATTGGAAGGGCCGTCAAATTGATCACTGACGAGCCATCGCCCATCAGCAAGTTTTAATATTATTCTTAGGTTGTGAAATCCTGATTGCTTAGTTCTCCATTTGATTTTTGCAAAGGTGGAAAGATCTGCATAAGCACTTTTATGTTTCAAAGTCATTGCCCAGGAATCTATACAAAGTCCAGACCACATATAATATGGATCATCCACCGGTTTGTCATGATTACTTTTCTTTAAACTATCCTGGCCCTGGCCATACAATGAAAGTTCCAAATCTTCATTGGCGATATGGTTTTGATTGATGGGTATTTCTGCCGGACTTTCCTTAAAGTCTTCTCTGAAAAATAGCCCGGGTCTGTAATCCTGGCCATACGAAACAAAGGATAAACACAGCATTAGAAATAAAATGAATGCTTTCATGATTTCAGTTATGTAAGTTCTAATTTGACACCAATTGTACCGACAATATAGTATTAATAACTTGAATAATTAAAGTCAGAATAAACTAACATTAACATTTAAATTTCTACTAATTTTATATTGTTTATTTCATGATTTCAATTCTAATTAAATTTCATTAGATTTGTATTTAGGACATTTGCCCTAATTTAGAATTGTGCATAGAGCGGTATGATATTTTCATTTCTCAAGATTATTTAATTTGAAATTGCAATACATATATCTTGGTTGTCTGCTGGTAATTTTACAAAGCTGCACCTCCATCATTCCTGATGATGTGAGTGAAGCATATAAAAATCTTCCCAATGACATAGATTTTAATATGTTGGTAAAACCCATCATTTCTGATCGCTGCTATGCTTGCCATGGCCCGGATAAAGACGCAAGAAAAGCAGAACTTCGATTTGATACGCAAGAAGGGTTATTTACTAAAACAGCAGACGGTAAAATCGTAATAAAGCCTGGCAATATCAATAATAGTGAGTTTATAAAACGGATATTGAGTGATGATCCGGAGTATATGATGCCTCCACCGGAAAGCAAACAATTTCTGTCGTCCAAAGAAAAAGCGGAGATAGTTAAGTGGGTTGAGCAAGGAGCTG
>CAYREN010000774.1:0-1987 GCA_964423255.1 uncultured Roseivirgaceae bacterium
TCAACTTCAGTTTCATCATTCCCCCGGACATTACTGATCATGAATCCTTATTATCCATGATACTTCCCGCATCGGCACCCCTGAAGAATGGAAACCAGGGGCTCAATCATCCTGTCAGCACTTTCATTACTGAAAATACCGTCATTCCGCATGTTTTTAGCCGGAATCCAGAGCATACCACCACCCCTTCCCGGCCACCTAAAGGCGTAGGATTTACAGATCCCCTGTCGGGGACTTTAAAATCAAACGCGTACGCATTATCTTTGGTGATTTGTCTGGATTATCCGGGCAAATTCTGGAAATCGCGCGCCAGCATGACAGGGTGACCATTAACAATGCCGAAAAAATGACCGGTATCAGCAGAAATACGATAAAAGACCATACCAAAATCCTGCGCAAAACGGATTGATTGAACGATATGGAGCAAGACGGGGGACATGGTATTCTCTGACTTAATGCGTATATAATGATGCCACAAGGATGACAGCATACTGGCAGTAATGGACAATCGAAAAATACGCGTATGGTATCTATCCCGTCGGCAAAGACGACCAATTCAGGCAGGGCCCGTTCCACGCACCATTAGTAACAATCCAAACTAAAACGGTGCATAAAATATGCCCTACTGCTTTACATACCTGAATATCTAACCGAAAGTGACACAATACGAACATAGGTAATAAAACACTACCCTGAATGAAACGACACCAGGGTTTTCTATTCCCCATAAACGTGAGCTGGCATTACTAAAATACGGAGTTATCATGCCCCAAAACCCCCAGACTTTTTTAACTTCACTGATAAGACCTGCACTCATAGAGCTTGAGCTTTATTCCCCTGCCGCAGGACAATTGTTACTCGCCACTGCAATTCAGGAAAGCCATTTAACACATCGAAAACAAATAAACGGCCCCGCTCTCAGCTATTTTCAAATGGAGCCGAAAACTCACAATGACATATGGGATAATTTTCTAAAATACAGGCCAAAGCTATCCGGTAAGATCATACAATTAATGAGCAACCCCGACGCGGATAAAATAAAAGAGCTGAAAAACAATGATAAATATGCGGCAGCAATGGCTCGCATACACTATCTTCGGGTTTCAGCACCAATACCTCCATTAAATGATATTCCCAAAATGGCTGCATACTGGAAGCGATATTACAACACTCCTTATAGGGAAAGGAAAAGAAAGCGAATTCATTATCAACTGGAATAGACTTGGTGGCAACGTAAAACCATGAAAAAAATATTAGCGGCAAATATTTTAGTCTTTTACACACTTGGCTGCGCTAACTTGCTGGCGAATGGCAGCTTGAACACAAACCAAATAGTAGTTAACCACGGAAAATATTCTGACTATTACCATATAAAATATACTCTGAAAAAGAACAATTTTAATTTAGAAAAAAATGGGCTTTCTGGTGAAGATGGACAGTTTGAAATATATTTGAATAAAAATAATTTTCCGGCTTCTTCTCCAAACTGTAAGGATGAACTGATCTTGCGGATGCCATCAACACTCAGTGACGATAAAAACCGCAATAAAAGCATAAAAGAAAAAAATGAATTATATAAAAAAATAAAAAATGTTAATGAGGGAAACTTAAACGAGCTTGACGTAATAATAGAACTTAACCCTTATGTAAAGGTTAAAAACAAAACCCCGCTTACTCTTGAGCTTGAAAAATGCAATATTTTTTTTAGAACCAAAAAAAATAACTACATTAACACCTTAGATTAACCGATAGGAGCAAGAACACTCTTGTAATAATTGGGCGTTTCGGGCAGTTAAATATCAAACAAATCTTCAGGCTTGACACCAAAATCTTTGGAGAGGAGAAACAAGGTAAGCAAGGTAATATTGGCTGGTTCTGAGATATTTTCGATGCGTTGTACTGTGCGAAGAGACAAATCATATTCCTTCAAGTCCTCCTGAGACAGATTATTTTCAAGCCGCAAATCACGAATCCTTTCCTGCACTTT
>CAYREN010000775.1:0-1973 GCA_964423255.1 uncultured Roseivirgaceae bacterium
CCTATTAATTTGAAAACTGCATAGCAAAAATGAAGGATTTCGTTTTATAAAATAAATAAATAGTGACATTTGTAAAGCACTAATAAAATTGGATTTTTGAATGTTATTGATTGAGGAGGTTATTAGTTTATTTTTTAAAAAACCTATAATTGATAGTCTACCTGGTTAAAAACTAAAAGTAGTGCATTCTCAAATTATATGACAAATTATTTTGTATTGAAACCGTGTATAAACAAAATTTCGTTTGGAAAGACATCAACTATTCTTATTTCCTCAGAACTGACGGGTAACACATACACATCTCATAATATATCGGCAGAAATAATTGAGGCTCGCTTATTTGAAAAAGTATTATTAAGCGCTATTTTTGAAGCTTAATTATAAAATTTTATGGCAGAAGTAATAAGAATGCCCAAGATGAGCGACACCATGGAAGAAGGTGTAATTGCTTCATGGATAGTTAAAGTGGGTGACAAGGTAAAGTCGGGAGATATTCTGGCAGAGGTTGAGACTGATAAGGCAACGATGGAGTTGGAATCTTATGAAGATGGAACTATTTTGCATTTGGGCGTAAAGGAAAAAGAAGCTGTTAAGATTGATGGTCTTTTGGCAATCATTGGCGAGAAAGGCGAAAAAATAGATAATCTATTATTGCCTGCTGAGCCTCAAGTAGAAAGTCCATCTGAGGAAGTAGAAACTACAAATGAAGAAAGCGCTCCGGTAGCAACAATGGATACAAGTAGTATTAATGCCACTTTAGTTACCATGCCAAAAATGAGTGATACCATGACAGAAGGTGTTTTGGCAAATTGGCTTAAAAAAGTTGGTGATGATATTAAATCAGGAGATATTCTTGCTGAGGTAGAAACTGACAAAGCCACAATGGAGTTGGAGGCATATGAAGATGGAAAGCTGTTATACATTGGTGCAGAAGCGGGTTCTGCCGTTCCCATTGATGGTGTAATTGCCGTCATAGGAGAAAAAGGGGCTGATTTTCAAACATTGATTAATTCACACAATACAAATCAGGATGCACCTGTTGAAGTACCAAATTCAGCAAAACAAGAAGAATTAAAACCTGCAACTGAAAAAAGCGAAGATAAATTAAATACAACAACTGTAAAGAATTCATCCAACAATGGAAGGGTTAAAATATCTCCGTTGGCCAGGCGATTGGCCAAAGAGTTAGGATATGATATAAAAATGATTTCCGGAACCGGTGAAGGAGGAAGAGTTGTTAAAAGAGATGTAGAATCATTTACCCCATCTGTAGCCTCATCGGCAAATGCTGTTTCAAGTCAGGCATCAATTCAACTTCCTGTTGTGGTTGGAGAAGAAGGACAAGATGATATTGCACTTTCGCAAATGCGAAAAACTATAGCAAGGAGACTATCCGAATCTAAATTTACCGCGCCACATTTTTACCTAACCATGGAGATAAACATGGATAAGGCTATTGATGCGCGAAAGAGCCTCAACGAAATGTCGCCTGTAAAAATTTCGTTTAATGATCTTGTGTTGAAAGCCACTGCCGCTGCACTACGAATGCATCCCAATGTCAATGTTTCATGGCAAGGTGATACTTTGAGATACAACAAGCATATTCATATTGGCGTTGCTGTTGCAGTAGATGAAGGTCTTCTTGTTCCGGTTGTTCGATTTGCGGATAATAAATCATTATCTCATATTTCTGCAGAGGTTAAAGATTTAGCGACAAAAGCTGCGGAAAAGAAACTACAACCCTCAGATTGGGAAGGCAATACATTTACGATTTCAAATTTGGGAATGTTTGGCATTGAAGAATTTACTGCCATTATCAATACTCCAGATGCTTGCATATTGGCTATTGGTGGTATCAAACAAACTCCAATCGTAAAAGATGGTCAGATCGTTCCTGGAAATGTTATGAAAGTAACACTTTCTTGTGATCACAGAGCTGTTGATGGGGCAGTAGGAGCAGCATTTCTTAAGAC
>CAYREN010000776.1:0-1972 GCA_964423255.1 uncultured Roseivirgaceae bacterium
AAGAGCTTGTCAATATTAATTGCTTTAGCGCATCATTACCACCTTCCTGATAAAGAGTCTCGATGATTTTTATGCGATTTTCTTGAACTAGATCGATACGATTTTCATAGCCAACTTCTTTTCGATTTATTGGATTAATAAATTTCGGCCAATGATCATTAAACAAAAAAGCACTGGCTTTAACTGTATCGGAAAAATCAAAATGATGATAAACCTTCTCTAATTTATCAAGCAGCTCAGTAGGCCACGACCAATCTGATTCTGGAAATTCCCTATGATGAGAAAGAGTCGCTCTTAATTGGTTAAGAATTTTGTTTCTAGCTTCATCTGAAATCAGGTTAACTGATTGATCTAATAACTTACTAATGATTTCCTGTTGTTGCTTTTCAGTATATGAATTAAAGTTATCAATAAGATCACATAACCGAGAATCTTTATCGTATTCAATCTCACGAAACAATAGATCTACAATTGAACCCATATAGTCATGATAATCTTGAATTGTAGTACTACGCTTAAGATTTTTTGACCAATCTTGATACTTAGGTTTACTTATTCCAGTAGTCACACCAGAGTTTTTTATTAATAATGAAAGCATCAACTTCCAAGTGACTTCTGGATATTGTGGGATTAATAATTTATCAAGTACCTGAGTCCTTTCTTCATGTGAAATAGAAGTATTATTTATCCATCCCAAGTAAATATCGACTAAAGAACTTGAAGGTCTATTACTCCATCGACCACCGGGATCAATCTCTGCTAAGCGAGCCAAACACAAGCTAACTTTTGCAAAATATTGTTTATTCCAAGAAAGTTGCTCTAAAGACCAAAGTAAATTTGAATGGTAGCAGCCACCTCCTAAAGCAGCTGGACCTTCCTCTTCAAACAATCCAAGTAAAATTGGTTTTTCATTTGATGTCGCGGCCTCAACAGCCGACATAAATTCTTCTGGAGCTGCCTCAGCAACTAACTGCATACTGCTACCAAGCGAGTACCAGAACTTTACCTCTTTATTAGCATCAAAAATATCTCTGACCCAAATACGAATATGATCAGAGGATTTGTATCCACCTAGTTGGGAGGAAAAATCATCACCAAAAGCAGTCAATAAAGCAAGACTATCAGACAGACCTCTCTTTAATAACCCTGAATACTTAGGCACAGCTCCTTTGATAGATGCCATATACCGTTCGGCAGAAGGTAAATCATAGGATGGGTCTAAGTCAGCTAGCACAATTGAAACAGCTTTCCCTAAACGCTCAACATAAGGAACGGCAATTTTAGGCGCTACCAACAACCAAAAATCTACTTTTGAAATAACCTGCCATACCTTGCCTACTAATCAAATAGGAGGGTCATTTTCTTTTGAAAGGCTAATAATGATTTTATTAACGTCAGTATAGGGTAGGCCAGATAAAGTTTCTAAAGCTTCTTTATCAAATTCATTATCATCACTCCATTCAGAAGCAAATAGAATTGCAAAAAGGACATCTGGTAAGAATTTATCTGGCCAAAAAGGAGGTGTATAATCTACGGGTTGAAGCAAAGGGTGGCGGAGTAATGGTTGCAAGTATCCTTTTGTATCATCATATAAAGAATCAATGTTTTTATCATCAAAACCAAGTTTTTTGAATCCTTCCTGTCTATCCAGACGTGATAGGCGATTTAGAAAAACAGCCTCTTGATGAGTATCTTTTTCATCAGTTGCAATTAAGACCATATGCCCTCTAGAAACAGCCACCCCCATTCCAGAAGGCAAAAAATCATGGGGAACTAAAATTAATGGCTGGTTACTTGAAGCAATTAAATCCCATGCTTTTTGATCTTTAATAATAAGGCAGCGAGCTTGTGCAATTTCAGAACCAACTAGAGAAGCTAAAATGAACCCATACGCTTCTATCTCTGATGCGGATTTAATTCTACCTGATTACCCATGAGCCTCAGCCAAATGAGAATAGAGTTCTCGCAATTC
>CAYREN010000777.1:0-1958 GCA_964423255.1 uncultured Roseivirgaceae bacterium
CAAACGTTTTTAATGAAACTGATCAGCTATACCAGCCTCATGAATTTTATCCGTATCTAGACAATAGGTTTGTCAAAAATGCTCTATCCCCAATTAGCGATACTTATGATAAAATGACGAGGATTCCTTTTTATTTCTTAACACAGCTTAATTCTAAAATTATTCAAAATTCATTTGATGGAATTCTGAGTATTCTTTTAAACTACCCTTCTAAAATTAATTTTGACCTAAAAGGATATAAAAATATTAAAGATTCTTTTGAATTTGGAGATTCTTCAATTCTAATAAAACCAAAAATATCACCTAGGTCTATTGCACTATACGAACAATTATTTTTGCACGCAGCTGCAAAAGATATAGATATTGTTTTGGTTGGAATGCCGGTTTATTTTAAAGGAAAAGAACATTATCAGAATATTGATTCCGTTTATCAGTGGGGAGAAGTGTGGAATGCAAAATATAGACATGTTAAGTTTGTGAATTTTGTAAATGACACAACGATAATTTCGAATACAAAGTTTTTTGCAAATAGTACACACCTGAATGAATCTGGAGCATCTTTCATTAGTGAAAAAGTGGCAAACAAATTAAAAAATGACATATTTAATAATGATAATTGATAAAATAAAGATTAAATGATAAGCTTTTTTAAGTTGATTATAAGGTGGGTTGGATTGCTTGCTCCAATCCTAGACATCCTTTTTTTGCCAATAATAATTATATCTGGTGCTTGGTTAAGAATAGTAAAATATATTGGTCTTAAAAACTTTCTTTTCACTAAGAAAGTCTTTAATTATTTGGGAGTTTTTCCAATTGTAAAACACTATTATGAACCTCAATTTGATTTTACCACTTATAAGCAAGTTTGCAGGAATCTGCCTGGCTTGGATTTCAACGATGTTGCACAATTAGAATTAATTGAGTCGTTCTGTTATCAGGAAGAACTTTTGAAAAAACCAAATGATAAAGTGCCTATCCCCACATTTTATTATCAAAACGGATCTTTCCCATCAGGTGATGCTGAATGTTATTATTCCATTATTAGGAAATTTAAACCCAAGATTATTATCGAGATTGGTAGTGGATTTTCAACTCTAATAGCAAATGAAGCTATCAATGAAAACTGGAAAGAAAACAAGGCAGTAAAGACTGTATTAACTTGTATTGAACCTTATGAGATGCCTTGGCTAAGTCAATTGGAAGTTAAATTGATCAGAAAAAAGGTTGAAGATGTAGAAATTGGGTTTTTCAGACAACTCCATGACGGAGATATTCTTTTCATAGATTCATCGCATGTGATAAGGCCTCAAGGTGATGTACTATACGAAGTGCTACAGATTCTCCCACAATTAAGTATTGGAGTTCTGGTTCATTTTCATGATATTTTTTCGCCTCTTAATTATCCTGAAGGCTGGCTAAAGGATGAGTATCGCCTGTGGAACGAACAATATTTGGTTGAAGCTTTTTTATCCTTCAACAAAGCGTTCAAGATTGTAATTGCAATGAGTTATTTAACTCATAAATATAAGAGCCAACTTTATAATGCCTTTCCTGTACTTAAGCAAACACCAGATCGCATATCCGGGTCACTTTGGTTGAGAAAAAAATGAAATCTCCAAATCTGATGATATTGATTCTTGACAATTCCCTAGATTTAACTGGTGCCTTCAAATCCATCTTTCAGGTTACAAAAGAACTGACGTCGAAGATTGAGTTTACTTATGTCATTCCGAAAGGTTCAAAAAATAAGAGCACACTTGAAAAGTCTGGTTTTAAAGTAATTGAATTACCCTTCATTGAGATTGCCAAGAACTTAAGCATTCTTTGGTATCTACCACAACTTCTAATCAATACATATAAAATTAACTCAACAATAAAAAAGCATGATATAAAAATTGTCCACGTAAACGATCTTTATAATATGCTTGGCGTTTTAACTAAGATCTTCAATCCAAAGA
>CAYREN010000778.1:0-1954 GCA_964423255.1 uncultured Roseivirgaceae bacterium
TCTATTCAAGAAGCTATTGCCATTAAAGATGGAATAATATTGGCTGTAGGAAGCGACGAAGAAATTGAAAAATATGCATATCCGGAGACTAAAGTTATAGACCTAAATGGAAGGGCTGTCATTCCCGGAATCAATGAAGGACATGTGCACCCTATCCCGGCATCACAAAGTGAATACGAGCATTCAATACCCGACATTCATAATATCCCTGAATTACTTCATTGGATATATAATGAAGCTAAAAAAAGAACACCTGGAGAATGGATCATTTTTCCGAAATTTTTTGCTACGAGAATGCTTGAGATGAGGCAGCCTACAAAAGCTGAACTAGATTCTGTAGCACCTGAAAATCCTGTTTTCCTGGATGGAAGTTATGGCGGAGTGGTCAATTCCAAAGCCATGCAAGTATCAGGGATTTCTATTAATACTCAACATGATGGAATACTTAAAGACCCTGATTCAGGGGAATTGACAGGGATAATCCGAAGATCAGCGTTCAAATTATTTAATACCAGAAAGAAGGACTTACTGAATGAAAAAGAGAAGCTAAGGTTGCTACAAGAATTGATTCAAAAATATAATGAAGTTGGTATTACTTCAATTTGTTCAGGTGGAGGATCTCCTGAAGACCTCCAAATGTTTAAAGAATTACATGCCTTGGGTGAATTGAATGTTAGGGTTTTTCAGAACTTATACATTCCTTTTGACCCTCATATTTCACAGGACGACATGAGAGCAACTTTAAACAAGTTTAACTACGTTACCGGAGATGGAGACAATTGGGTAAGGGTTGGTGCTCTTAAAACGCATGTTGATGGAGGTGTTCTTACTGGCACAGCTTATTTGCGTGAGCCATGGGGAAAAGGAGCTTATGAAATTTATGGGATTACTGACCCTAATTATCGTGGCGTATTACAATTAAAAAAGAATGAATTGGTAAATATAATTACAGTGGCAAATGAAGCAGGGTGGAAATTTACTGCCCATGTTACAGGAGGGGGCGGAGTTGATGTGTTGCTATCTGCTATGGAGGAAGTAGATAAAACTAACCCAATTGGTAACAAACGATTTTCTATAATCCATGGAAATTTTTATACTTCTAAAGCCATAGAAAAAATGGAGAAATTAGGCGTGTATGCGGATATGCAACCTGCCTGGTTTTATAAAGATGCTGACCTATTGAATCTTGCCCTTGGAGATGAGAGGATCAAAACCTTACATCCTTATCGTTCTTTAATGAAGGCAGGTGTGATTGTGAATGGAGGGTCTGACCACATGGTAAAGATTGATTCATATACCTCTATCAATCCTTATAATCCTTTCCTGGCCATGTGGTCTGTTATAACCAGAAAAACAGAAAGAGGATCAAATATTACACCTGACGAAGCAATCTCAAGAGAGCAAGCATTAAAAATGTATACCATAAATAATGCTTTTGCTTCTTTTGAAGAAGATATAAAGGGTTCTCTTGAACCAGGGAAATTGGCTGATCTTGCAGTATTATCAGAGGACATTCTTACATGCCATGAAGATAATATCAAGGACATAAAAGTAATGCTCACGATGGTTGATGGAAAAGTGGTTTTTGAAAAATGAGTATCATTTTAATTACCCAGTTAAAATCTGATAATTGAGACCTCATTAAATTGAAGTAGTAATATGTGACGAAGCACACCAATCAATATCACACCAAGATTATTTTTGAGTAATCGAATTGATATAAATGGCTCTTACCAATAAAGTCTCTACGCAGAATTATTATTCATTTCTATGGCATGCCGGAATATCTGCCATAGCACTATCATTTGTCGATGTAGATACTGTAATTCCATCGATGTTGATTAATGCAGGAGGAACATCTATTCATGTTGGTATTCTAACAGCAATCTTAATAGGAGGCACACGTTTATCGCAATTGCTGTTTGCACCTTATATTAATTCAAAATCAAATAAA
>CAYREN010000779.1:0-1946 GCA_964423255.1 uncultured Roseivirgaceae bacterium
TGGGAAAATCAAGATGATCGATAAAGTCGAAATACTTTTCCTGAAAGGTCATTATTTCAAACTATGTACAACCAATCCACTTCTTAATTTTGGTTCGAACCATGTTGTCTTTGGCGGCATAATTTTTCCGCTGTCAGCAATATCAATTAACTGTTGCATCGAAACCGGGAATAAAGAAAATGCCACCTTCATCTCGCTACTATCTACTCGTTTTTCCAGTTCGCCCAGTCCTCTGATCCCTCCAACAAAATCTATTCGCTTATCTGTTCTTAGATCAACAATATTCAAAATTGGATTTAATATCTGGTCGGAAAGTATTGTCACATCAAGCACTCCGATAGGATCTCCATTGTCATAAGTCCCATCCTTGGCCTTTAGTGAATACCATTCCCCGTCCATGTACATACCAAATTCATGGAGTTTTGAAGGCTTATATTGAGCTTTACCAATCAGTGCTACTTCAAAGCCTGTATTTAGTTTTTCAATAAATTCTTCTTTTGATAAACCATTAAGATCTTTTACAACTCGATTATAATCAATGATGGTCAATTGATTATCAGGAAAATGAACTGCTAAAAAATAGTTGAAAGCTTCTTTGCCTGTGAATCCAGGATTTTCCTTTCTTAAATCTTGCCCGACTAATGCTCCTGCAGCTGTCCTATGATGTCCGTCGGCGACATATGTCGCTGGAAGCTTGGTAAATTCTCTGATGATATTATCAACATTATTATCATTGACCACCCAAAGCTCATGCCTCACACCATCTTCCGCTACAAAATCATATTCTGCCTCGTCTTCAATAATTTCATTTACAATGTTATCCAAAGATTCCATCGCTGGATAGGCAAAGAACACAGGCTCAGCATTCATCTCAGAAACTCGTACATGCTTCTTTCTATCTTCTTCTTTATCGGGCCTGGTCAATTCATGCTTTTTTATCACATCATTGAAATAGTCGTCAATCGCCGCTGCGGCAACAATACCCGCTTGCGATTTCCCATTCATGGTAAGTCTGTAAATGTAAATGCTTTCTTTCTCATCTTGAGAAAACAGACCTTCGTTAATAAACTCTTGAAATTTTTCCCCTGCTTTATTATAAATTTCTGGAGCATATGGATTCTGACCGGTAGGAAAACATATCTCAGGTTTTACAACATGTAAAAATGATGCTGGGTTTCCCTCAACTTCCTTTCTCGCTTCCTCAGTATTTAATACGTCATATGGCCTGCTGGCAACATTTTGTACTTTATCCTTTGAAGGTCTCCACCCTCTAAATGCTTTAATTATAGCCACAATTTTTCTTATTTATAATTATATTAATTGACAGGAGGCAATACCCTCACCATTATTATACCTTCAATATTTCTAATTTTCTTAACCTGTTCTTCCGAGATTTCATGATCAATATCGATAATATTATATGCAATATCTCCCCTGTGCTTATTAAGCATATCGGCGATATTGATGTCCTCATCTGCAAGTACCGAAGTAATATTTCCGACCATCTTGGGAATGTTCTTGTTGGCAATAATCAGTCTGAATCCTCCATTTCTTGCCATTCCGGTGTTTGGGAAATTAACAGAGTTTTTAATGTTTCCATTTTCCATAAAATCCCTCACCTGATCAACTACCATTACTGCACAATTAGACTCCGACTCGGGAGTAGATGCCCCAAGATGTGGAATTCCAATTACTTTGTCATGTTTCAATAATTCTTCATCCGGGAAATCAGTTATAAATGAAGCTACTTTATTGCTTTCAAGAGCTTCAAACAGGTCTTCTCTATTTACAAGACCCCCTCTGGCAAAATTCATGATTCTTACCCCATCTTTCATCGTCGCCAATTTTGAGGCATTGATAAATCCTTTTGTAGAATCTAACAGTGGAATGTGTAAACTGATAAAATCTGACTCACCCAACAAATGATCAAGGCTGGTAGCTTTCTC
>CAYREN010000780.1:0-1944 GCA_964423255.1 uncultured Roseivirgaceae bacterium
TTACTTTAGATTTCATGCTGACAATTATTGAGAAAACGAATTAGCAAAGTGTTTTACAAATATAACTAAAGCCAATGGTTTTATTTATTCACTTTTGAAGTCAATAAAGTTCATTATTGTAAATTAAAAAACATATTTTGAGATTCTGTAACGAGAATTATTACACTATAAAAAAATGGAGAAAAAAATAAATTGGGGAATCATCAGTACGGGCAACATATCTAATAAGTTTGCCGAAGCATTAAAAATTCTTCCCGAAGCAGAGTTGGTAGCTGTTGCATCGAGAAATATGGATGCAGCAAAAGAATTTGCCAACAAGCATCAAGTACCCAAAGCTTATGCCTCATATCAGGAATTGGCGGACGACCCGGATGTCGAAGTTGTTTATATTGGAACGCCCCATACATTTCATCTTGAAAATAGTGTGATGTGCATGCGCAAAGGAAAATCTGTTTTGTGCGAAAAGGCGCTGACAATCAATGCAAATGAAGCGAGAGAGATGGTGCGAGTAGCACGTAAAGAAAACGTATTTCTTATGGAAGCCATGATACCCAGGCATGTTCCATTGCTTAAAAAAGTTCTGCAGTGGATCAAAGATGATCGAATTGGAGAGGTTCGTATGGTCAAAGCTTCCCGATGTGCGCATGGAATATTTACACCCGGAGCCAGGCAACTCAATCCAAAACTCGGCGGAGGGAGCCTGCTCGATGTAGGGGTATATGTCATTTCTTTTGCCATGCAGGTATTTGGAAAACCTCCGGTAGAAATTGCCGGACTCGGGCACATTGGAGACTGGGGATCTGATGAGCATGGTGTAGCCCTATTGAAATATGACAAGGGAGAGATTGCAGACCTATCATTTGCCTTACAAACCAATGCTGTGGACGAAGCTTATATTCTTGGTAGCAAAGGATTGATAAAAATCCATGAACTATTTGCAGTTCCGACCAAAGCATCTTTAATAATTGATCGCAAAGAAGTTGATATCATTGAAGAACCAATTATTGGGAATGCTCTCAACTATGAAGCTAAAGAAGTAATGCGATGTATGAAAGCAGGACTGAAAGAATCACCCTTGATGCCTTTAGATGAGTCAATCCTGATCATGGAAATAATGGATAAAATAAGAAAACCATGGGGCTTGGTTTATTCCAATGATAGTCCAATTCTTCCATAATGTCCCAAGCTCAATAGTCCCCGGACACCGTTCCGGGGCCTGTCTGCTCAAAGCAAAAAAATAATATAGCACTCACCAAACCAACAAAAACAAGAGCTAATTCATCACTGGTTTTTAAAGAGTATTTTCTGGGGTTTGATTGGGTATTCCTTTTGTGATTTTCTTACGAACCTCTGACAGATACCGGAATAAATCCGGTAAGACGAGATAGCCGGAAAGACGAGGTAGCTGAGGATTCGGCAAGACGAGCTCGGTAGTCTCCGGACACCGTTCCGGGGCATGTCGGATCAAAGCAGAAAACAAAAAAGCACTTACCAAACCAGCAAAAGTGACGTATTTACTGGAAATTTATTGGGTTTGCCTTTTGCAATTTTCTTGCATATAGCAAACAGATACCTCAACAGGTGCGGTAAAATGAGGTAGCCAGTAAAAGAATCAACCTGGTGTTTTGGGATGTTTGCTGGAATTTGAGAAGTTTGCCATTGTAATATTCTTGAAAACCTTAGACAGGTACCCATCCTGAAAAACGGCGGGCAGGCGGAACAGGTCTAGTAAGACGAGATAATTAGCAGTCCGGCAAGACAAGGTAGTTAGTAAGTATTCTAAATATGCAATCAATATGGAGGGTTATTCAGCTTATCTATTCGATATGGATGGAACATTGGTGAATTCTGAAAAGATAAAAGGCAAAGCTTTGGCAGAGACTTGTAAACGTTTTGGCGGAGAGGTTGATGTTAATATTTATAAGTTGGTAATGGGCAAGAGCT
>CAYREN010000781.1:0-1940 GCA_964423255.1 uncultured Roseivirgaceae bacterium
TTTACTACTGGTATTAATCGAACATAATGATTCAAAATCTGAATACTTTCTACTTCTTCTATCCCCGTCGTTATTTTTTTCAATTGAAAAAGGCTGACCATCATTAGCAATTATCAGGCGTTTACTTTCTTTATCTAAATGCATCCAGATTTTAGACTCAGCCCGGTCAATTGCATTCTGGAAAAATTCATAAATAGCTCTTCCTCTATAGTCATTGGTAATTCCATTTTCATTTGCAATATGCCCATCCAATGTTTTGGGTGGGTTTTTCATTGCCTCCTCATACTGCTTTTCAAATGCGGCTTCAATTAAATCATTTTGTGTCATTTCGCCAGTTCCTAAATGTATTAATTCAGAATATATACGTTTTCTTCAAATTCCAACTCGCCCATTTTACATAACTGATGATGATCAAGAAGAATATCACCATCTGCATTATCAACATTTGAAAAGCTAGTCGATAATTTTGTATTTACATAAGGATAATGGGTTCACCTTCTTTTCTAAATTCCATCGCCAAAAGGGTAAACATTGATTGAAAAAATAAATAACTCAATGTCCGGTCATGGCTGAACAGAGACAAAATACATTTATACTATTTGTCTGACCGTTCGGCACTTTGGAAAACCAGAACATCCCCAAAATTGCTTTCCTTGATTATCACCACGCTTCGCGGTTCTCAATACCATAGTTTCACCGCATTTAGGACAGGCATTCTCAGTATTTTGTAATATGGGGTTAGGTTTTACCTGATGCTGTTTTTTCTCAACAATCCCTTTAACGTGCTGAACATGGGTAACATGCGTTTTGATCGATGGTTTTAACCGACCTGATTCGATCTTGGTACAAATATCCTGAACTTCACTATCAGTAAGAATAGGTTGTGTCTTACTTTTGATAAATCGAATATAACCACCAGCATAAACTACATTCTCAGGCGTAGGAGATTTGAACACACTATCGCCAACAAAAACTACCAGGGAAAATATTTTATCTGATTCAAGCGCAAGAACCGATTGCAGAGTTTGAGTATGTTTATAATTTTGATGTAGTGGATTCTGGAATTTACTTGTGTGTCGGTAAATCTTTTGAGTCCAGGTTTTCTGCTGAGGACTGCCAAATATCCAACCTTTCATGTTTTTGGTTTCAATAACGAAAACACCATGCCTGGAAACAATCACATGATCGATTTGGGTAGATCCAACTTCAGTAGGCAATGTTACATTTTTGAACAGCCTGTATTTATTCTTATCCAAGAATACCCTGGTTGCAGAATTCACTAACCATTCACCAAAAACACCTTTCATAAAAGATGATTTAAGAAACCCTATAATTATGAGGGCGGGGAAGAGCCACCAGAACTGACTTATTATTGGTGCAAATAGCTGTATCGGATCCATTTTAGCCCCTTATTTTTTGATAGCGTTCTGCTGTACATTCCACACTTTTTCAAACGCAACTTTTGAATCCATTTTATGGTTGATACACTCCACCATATGTCTATCTGATTGCCAGTTATCGCAACCTTTTGGTGCTCTTTCGTTATACCAAGCGGACCAAGTTTGTTGTTTTCTCAAATCCAAGCGTTGAGCTTTTTCTGTTTCTTGCTTTTCTTTGATATTGAGTAATTTTTGTTGTTCCTCATCACGCAATTTAGCTACTTTCTGGCTTTTAATCCGTTCTTGTACTTGAAATGGATTTCTTTGCATCAATTCATTTATTCCTTGCATTAAATAAGATGGAATAAAAGCTGCAGATGTAGCTAAAATCACTAATAAAAAGATTATTCTTAAGATTAACTTCAATTTATATAATTCCTTATTTTAAACGCAACAATTTCTTAAAATTGTCGTTCACAAGGAATGCCGTCACCATCGCCATCCATTTTAGTACCAGGACAATTACGAAGATAAAATACGGCTTCTTCATAAGAACTCATA
>CAYREN010000782.1:0-1935 GCA_964423255.1 uncultured Roseivirgaceae bacterium
TCCTCGCAAAAGAATATGGTTTAAACGATAGTGACATCACAATGCATTAAAAATGCTACGCCTGCATTGAATGCGGAGCGTTCTGGTCGCTAAATTCACCTACTTATTAATAGAAGTGACTTGACTACCGCCCCCCCTTCTTTGTTCTATTCTTCTTCTAATGTCTGCGTATTCTTCTTTTTCCTGATACGTCCCACCATCCAGTTTTTTCACATGCTCATTCATTTGGTCTAAATTGAAAGGGTGGGGAATATCCTTTGCTTCACGAATTAAGATCGTATCTGCAACAGGGCTTAAATCATCATCTTTTAATCCGAGTAAAATACCCCAAAATTCACTACGCGTTCGAATTTTTTCGCTCATAATATGCGCATATTCCAGTCCGAGGGATTGCTCTATATCGGGGGCAACGAATGCTATATTTAAGCTCGTATCATTAAAAAAAAGATTACCGTTAAACCGCTTGATATTGTTCCAATTTTTGTTTTTAGGGCTTTTTATATCGTGCGGCGTGTATTGGTACATATTACAGAATATGTTTTCTTTAATATGCCCTCTAATGCGCAACATATCACGCACTAAATGTCTATCGGTTGTGTGCAGTCGGTAAATATAAAAACATTGATGACAGTATCTATCAGCTATTTTCTTAAAACCAGCATAATTTAATGCCTCCGGATCACCATATTGTGTTTTATGAAACCTTGATATGGCGTTAGGGTGATGAAACTTTAAAATTGCATCGGTCAATAAGGGATCATTTTTTTCTAAATCATCTAATGGCGTTACAATCCACTGATCGCTCCAGTCTTTACCACATGTGCTTGATAAGACTTTAAAAAAAGCGTTGATTGACCCATGATATTTACTCTGTGGTTTTGTGTCCTCATTCCACCATGATAAAACTCTTTTTTCCACGGCCTTTTCGGTCTCGTGTTTGTTCTCTTCTTCCTGTTTGAAATACGAAACCATCTCCTTTTTGCACTGGTCATGGTCATATTCAAAATACAACGTGAAAATACGAAAATGGTTTCGTATTTTTTTGATTTCTCGATGCGGCATGGGTTTGTAATTTTGTGTAGAAGGCGTAATATTTTAAGTGTAAATGACAAAATATTGTATTGAAAAAACAAAACTTTGTTTTTTTGATTGTTTTTATGTGAATAAACCACTAAATATTAACATGCCTAACTCTGCACAAACTAAAGATAGACAACCCTATACGTCTGGTGAAGAAAATAAGAATGAGGCAAAGGAAAATTTAAAAGTTGTTCAGGGTAGAACAGCAGAAAAGAAAGCCCCTGTCATGGATGACAAGCAGTGTCACGCGGAATTTCAAAAAGCCCTTGAAAAAGTCCCTGAAGACCGTATCCCAGAGTTTTTAGAACTCATTGAGGAATTTTCTAAACAGGCTCTACCACTGCCCACAGAAGGTGATGGCAGTTATAAAACAGTCCCTGAAGGAAAACATATGGACAAAGATGAGCTGATAGATTTTCTTACAAATAAAGAAAAAGGAAACTGGGGACGATATCTCGCCGCCTATAACCAAAACCTTGCAATTGATGCCATCACACGCCCACAGCTCAGAGAATACGACATAAGCTTAATGAAACGATTAGAAACGCGGTTCACACCTGAGAAGCTAGATACCATTATTCAATCAGATTCAAAAAGGATTGCACTGGAAGTGAAGATAGCATCACCTGAAGAAATAAAAAAAGCTATGAGAATTATGCATCACATATCAAGACATGGCCTAGAAACAGCAGAAGTCGCCTAAAAAAAATTCCTATAAAAAAATAATTATGGTTAGCCAATTTGCCTTTTTAATAAAGCAAGAGTATCCTCATTATTTTGGAGGACAGGATTATGAACCAACAACAAAACGGTGGGGGCTATCCGCAACAATCAGATAATAATTATCATGGCAGT